>UROA01000013.1 GCA_900549355.1 uncultured Collinsella sp.
GAAATGCCGCTGCATCTGGTGCAGAAATATGGTAGCTGGACCAACCGTAAAGTGGTTGATTTCTTTGTCCGTTTCGCGGAAGTGGTATTTGAACGCTATAAGCATAAAGTCAAATACTGGATGACCTTCAACGAAATTAACAACCAGCGTAACTGGCGTGCACCGCTGTTCGGTTACTGCTGCTCCGGCGTGGTGTATACCGAGCATGAAAACCCGGAAGAGACGATGTATCAGGTGCTGCATCACCAGTTTGTCGCCAGCGGCCGCGTCGTGCGCTATGCCCACGAGCATTACCCGCAGTTCAAGATGGGCAACATGGATTGCTTCATCCTCTCCTATGCCGCCACGTGCGATCCGGCCGACGTGTTTGCTACGCAGCAGGAGATGAACGCCATGAACTGGTACTGCTCCGACGTGCAGGTGCGCGGAAAGTACCCGTTCTATGCCAAGCGCTTCTGGGCCGAGAACGATGTTGAGCTTGTGATGGAGGACGGCGACCTGCAGGATATCGCCGACGGCAAGGTCGACTTCTACTCCTTTAGCTACTACATGTCCGGCACCGTGGGCACCCACAAGGATCACGAGATGACCGAGGGCAACATGACCTTTGGCGGCAAGAAACCCTATCTGGAGTCCACCGACTGGGGCTGGCAGATCGATCCGCTGGGCCTGCGCATTGCCCTCAACGAGATCTATGCTCGCTACGAGATTCCGCTGATGGTGGTCGAGAACGGCATGGGCGCTTACGACGAGGTCGAGGAGGACGGCTCCATCCACGACCCGTATCGCATCGCCTACTTGCAGAGCCACATCAAGGCCATGGGCGAGGCCATTGCCGACGGCGTCGACCTGATCGCCTACACCTGGTGGGGCCCCATCGACCTAGTGTCCGCCGGCACCGGCGAGATGCGCAAGCGCTACGGCTTCATCCATGTCGATAAGTACGACGACGGCACCGGTACCTACGAGCGCCGCCGCAAGGACAGCTTCTTCGCGTACCAGAAGATCATCAAGTCCAACGGCACCGAGGGCTTGGAGTAATTGAGTTCCGGCGATTGAGTTTCGGCGTTCTGCCGAATGTCGGACCGGCAGCCGATTACATGACCACCGACGTCGATGACGACGGCATCTGGAATGCTTTTGTTCGTCTGGGGCTTATCGAGGATTAATCGACAATATGAGTGCCACTGGGGAAATGGTTTTGGGAAGGGCTTGGAAGGGCTTGCGATTCGAGCCCTCACCTTAGCAATTTGATCATTTGGCACTATAATCACCATAGGCATGCGCATAACGTTGCGCTTAATCAAGAGGAGAAAACGTATGGGTCTGTTTGACATGTTTAAGAAGAAGGCTGAGCCTGCCGCTGCTGCAGCTCCCGCCTCCATCTCTGCTTCTGCCGGCGCCGACGTGCTGTGCTCGCCCGTCAAGGGCAAGGTCATCAAGATGGCCGACGTGCCCGATCCCGTCTTTGGCGGCGAGGTCCTGGGCAAGGGCTGCGCCGTGTGGCCCGAGGACGATCTGGTCTACGCTCCCTGCGACGGCAAGGTGACCGTCACCATGGGTCACGCCGTGGGCCTGCAGTCCGATAGCGGCATCGAGGTTTTGGTGCACGTTGGTGTCGATACCGTCAACATGAACGGTGACGGCTTCGAGGGCTTCGTCAAGGCCGACGACGTCGTGAAGGCCGGCCAGCCCTTGCTCAAGATCGACCGCGCCAAGATCGCTGCTGCCGGCTACAAGGACTGCGTCGTCGTGGCTGTGTCCAACACCGCCGAGTTCGCCGACGTCGAGCTTACCGTCGAGGCCGAGTCTGCCGTCGCTGCTGGTGACGCCATCGTTAAGGTCGTCCGCAAGTAGACTGCGACATCCAAAGGATGTGCAAGGGTGGTCGAATTGTCCGACCACCCTTTTTTATTACAATGCGGCGGAACGTTTTATTGCGCGTTGGGCGGACCGGTAAACCGTTCGGACGTTAAATCGAGCCGACTGCGCCTTTGCTTTGCCGGGGGTGTTCGTTAGCGGCTAGTATGGCCTTATTGTTACGACGTGCACCGCGTCGGGAAGCGCGGTGCCGCTTGTTGGGAGGAATGTCATGAAGAAGAAGCAGCTGCTTGCGCCCCTGATGGCTGTTCTGGTCGCGTGCGTGGTTGTGCTTTCCGGCTGCGGAGGTCCTTCGGTTGAGGAGCTTATCACCGAGGATCTTACGACGCAGTTTGACGAGGTCAAGAACGGTGGCGACGACTTTCTCGCCGGCCTGGAAGAGGCCTCGGGTGACGAGTTCGAGCAGCTGGGCATCGATCCCAAGGAGTACGCCAAGAGCTACCTCGAGGGCTTTGACTACAAGATCGGTGACGTGACGGTCGACGAGGACAAGGGCACCGCAACTGCCGAGGTCACCATTACCTGCAAGTCCATGAACCAGATCGTTGAGGATTTTGCCACCCAGTACCAGGAGAAGGTCGCCGCGCTCGATTCGATGCCTTCCGATGACGAGCTGTACAAGATGGCCGGTCAGGTTATGGTCGATGTGACCAAGGCTGCTAAGACCAAGGACACCAAGGTCACCTTCAAGTACTCCTGCAATGACGACGGCGAGTGGTCTGCTGACGATTCCGCAACCAACGAGATGATGAATGCCATGATGAGCTAGGGAGTTGCGGCGTTTTACCAAACGCCGCAACTGCTCGACGCTGCAAACGCCCCTAAGCGGCAATCTGACGTTCAATTTCAAGGGCGCGACCAGAAGGTCAGCGCCCTTTCATTTCACGTCACCTTGCTCGCTTAGGGGCGTTTTCGCTGTCCGTCCTCTACCTGCGGCGTTGCCATGGTAGTCATTGGGGACGTTCTTGAATGACTAGTCAAAAGGGACACTCTTGCGGCACTTGGGGACGTTCCTTTTCCGCCGGCAGTTGGGGACACTCCTTGCACCAGCGTTGCATCGAATGCTTGGGAAAATGCGACCCGGTTTTTGGGCGAATAATGGGTTGCGGTTTCCAGATGGGGCGGATAGCGGAAAGCGCGACCCGGAATATTGCTCTGAAACGGGATGCCGTTTCCCTGACGCGCCTCAAACGGAAAGCGCATCCCATTCCGGAGCTCCGAAACGGGATGCGCTTTCCGCGTGGAAGAATTGCCGCAGCTGCGTTAAGCGGTGCCGCTCGTTACTCGCCCAGCACCAGCTCGGCGAGCTCGTCCTGGGTGTCCACCACGTAGTCGGCGCCGGCGGCCTTGGCGATGGCGATGGGGGCCCTCCAGCTCTGCGCGGCCGCGGAAGCCCCAGCTGACGCCCGCGCTCTTAAGGCCAGCGTTGTGACCGGTCAGGATATCGACATTGGAATCGCCCACGTAGAGCGTGGTTGCCGGATTGGCGCCCAGCTCCTTCATCACGTGCAGCGTGACGGGTGCCTCGGGCTTGGGCGGAAATGCGTCCACACGGCCCTGTACCAGCGCAAAGCGCTCAGAGCCAAAATACTTCTCGATAAGCGGGGCTGCCGAAATATGATCTTTGTTGGTGAGCACGGCAAGCTGAACGCCCGCTGCGCGCAGACGGTCGAGCATCTCAATCGTGCCGGCGTAGGGTGAGGTGTGGTCCTCCTTGTGCTCGCCGTAATAGGCTCTAAACTCAGCAAGCGTTTGCTCAAACATGCGGCCGTCGCCCGCGTACTCGGCGGGCATAAAGCGCTCGACCAGCTTGAGCATGCCGTTTCCCACCTTGTAGCGGTATTCGTCGACGGCAAACGTGGGCCAGCCGTGCCCCTCGCAGGTATGGTTGCCGGCGGCCGCCAGGTCCTCGAGCGTGTTGAGGATGGTGCCGTCTAAATCAAAAATCACATGGGAAAAAGCTGCTGCCATGAAAGCTCCCGTCATTGGGTTTCAAAACGCACCTCATAATACTGGGCTTCCGCGTTGGGCGTGCTTGGAATCTGAACATCTCCAGGGATATCAAGCCACATCGCGCCGACCGTGCGATTCCGCCCTAGCAAATTCTCGGCAGCTGCTCTCCCACGAGCATGTCGAGGATGCGGGTCGATCCCCAGCCGGTGCGTACGCGCACGGCGGGTCGAGCGCGCTCGGCAAGCGGCAGCACGCGACCGATGATGGCGGCGTTCTCGCCGTAGCGGGCGGCGCGCATGGCCGCCAGCGCGGCATCGGCCTGCTCGGCCGGCACCACGGCGACCATCTTGCCCTCGTTTGCTACCTGCAGAACGTCGTAGCCGAGCATCTCGCAGGCGGCCTGCACGTCGGGGCGCACGGGCACGGCATCCTCGTCGATCTCCATGGCAACGCCGCTGGCCTGGGCAAACTCGTTGAGCGTGGATGCCAGGCCACCGCGCGTGGGGTCGCGGAAGCAGCGGGTGTCGGGGGCGGCGGCGAGCATGTCGGCAATCAGGTGGTTGAGCGGCGCAGCGTCGCTTTCGATGTTGCTCGAAAACGCCAGGCCCTCGCGCTGGCTCATGATAGCGATGCCGTGGTCGCCCAGCGTGCCCGAGACCAAGATGACATCGCCGGGCTGGCAGTTTGCACCGCTGAGCGCTGCGCCCGCGGGCACTTCGCCCACGCCGGCGGTATTGATGTAGACGCCGTCGGCACCGCCGCGCTCGACCACCTTGGTGTCGCCGGTGATAATCTTCACACCTGCCTCATGTGCCGTTTCGGCCATGGTCTGCACAATCTGGTGCAGCTTGTCCATGGGATAGCCCTCTTCGAGGATAAAGCCGCACGATAGGTAGCGCACGTTAGCGCCCGAGGTTGCGACGTCGTTGACGGTTCCGCATACAGCGAGGCGGCCGATATTGCCGCCGGGGAAGAACTGCGGCGTTACCACAAAGCTGTCGGTCGACATGGCGATTCGCCCGCTTGCGGGCAGCGCGGCGACACCGGCATCGTTGCCCGCAAGCAGCTCGGGCGACCCAAAGGCATCCAGAAAGACCTCATCGATAATGCGTTTCATCATCTGGCCGCCGGAGCCGTGGCCCAGCAGGACAGTGCTATCGGTGGCAGTACGGGACATATCGAAAACTCCAATCGTGGGTGGAATCGGCAATAGCCGAGTGTGGCAAAATCGATGTTAAGTAAAAGTCAGCGAGCGCCATTCAGACGAAGTGAGTTGCCTTGAAAGAGGAGGCTGCTGGGCTTTTGCCCGCAGCCGACGATTGAAAGGCAAATCGCTCGCCTGAATGGTGCGCAGCGTCGGCCGGTCCGCCGTTCGTTAGAACGGCGGACCTTAATAGTCGCGGTAACGGTAGTACGCCGCGCAGCTGCCTTCGGAGCTCACCATGCAGGGGCCGACGGGATGCTCGGGCGTACATGCGTGGCCGAACAGAGGGCAGTCGCTCGGCGTGATGACACCGCGCAGCACGTCGCCGCAGCGGCAGCCGCGTGGCTCGACCGTCGCCTCAACGGGCACATCAAAGCGGGTGCCGGCATCAAAGCGCGCGAATTCGGGTCGGATGGAAAGACCCGAGTTGGCAATCGGTCCCAGCCCGCGCCACGTGGTGTCGCACGGCTCAAATACCTGCTCGACTAGCTGGCGCGCCACAGGGTTGCCGTCTGCATTGACGCCACGGCGGTAGGCGTTGCCAATCGCGGGCCTGTTCTCGACAACCATCTGGACCAGCATACAGATGCCCTGCAAGATATCGACCGGCTCAAACCCGGTGACTACGCCGGGGGTATCGAACTCGTCGACCAAAAAGCTAAAGGGCGCCAAGCCCGTGATGGTAGCGACGTGACCGGGCAGGATAAAGCCGTCGATGGTCGTCTCGGGGTCGTTGGAGATCGCGCGCAGGGCCGGCGGCGTGGTCTTGTGAGCGCAGTAGACCGAGAAGTTCTGGAGCCCGCGCGCGTCGGCCTCCAGGATAGCGGCGGCAATGGTGGGCGTTGTGGTCTCAAAGCCGACGCCCATAAAGATGACCGGGCGTTCGGGATTTTGCTCGGCAATGTCGAGTGCGTCGAGCGGAGAGTAGACGATGCGGATGTCGCGCCCCGCCGCCTTTTGCGCGGCAAGCGAGGTGGACGATCCGGGCACGCGCATCATGTCGCCAAAGGTGGTGATGATGGCGCCGTCCATGTTGGAAAGTGCGATTGCGTGATCGATGTCGCGGTTGGCGGTGACGCAAACGGGGCACCCCGGGCCGCTTAGCAGTTTGAGTCCCGTCGGCATAATGGAGCGAAAGCCATAGCGGCCAATGCTCACGGTATGCGTGCCGCAGACTTCCATAAGGTTGATGCTGCGGTTGCCGACAAGCTCATGAATACGATCGATGAGCTCGCGAGCCAGCTTGGGGTCGCGAAATGCCGAAAAGTCGATACCGGAGCGAACCGGCTGCGCCGCCGCCACTAGTATGCCTCGGCCGGGTTGGTGGCGAGCTGGTCCTCTTCGGCCAGCTCGGTCATGGTATTGACGAGCTCGAGTGTCTCTTGGGCTTCCTGCTCGTCGACAATCTGGATGCCAAAGCCGGCGTGCACGAGAATATAGTCGCCGACCTGCGCCGTCGGCACGAGGCGCAGCGAAACGGGGCGCTCGATGCCCATCATGTCGACGGTCGCTTTAAGGTCGTCGTCGCGTTTGACCACTTTACCGGGAACGGCAAGGCACATAATGTTTCCCTTTTATACGTTTTGCGCTGGATAGGCGCCTCATTACCCATCAGTTGATGGTAGCGCTCGCGGGAGTCGCGAGCAAACGCGTTACACCTGTGAGACGGCGGCGCGCAGGCAGCCTATCACGACGCCGTCTGCGCGAGGCGAGCGCGAGCGATGGCGGCCTGACCGTAGGCGATGCAGCCGTCGTTGACGGGCACAGCGTGGGGGACCAAGACGGCAAGACCGGCGTCTTTGAGTTCGTGGGTAAGGAGCTGAAGCAAAAGCCGGTTCATGAACACACCGCCCGAGAGCGCGACGGTATCGAGGCCTTCGCGATCGCAGATCTCGCACGCGATGCGGGCCGACGCGCATGCGATGGCGACGTGGAAGTTGAGCGCGAGCCTGTCGGCCGGCGCGCCTGCCTCGATTCCATTCAGAAGAGCTTCGATGAGCGGTTGGGGGTCCAAGATGGGGGAGTCGGCGTCAGACGTGAATACGCCTGCATGATCGCCGTCGAGACGAACGGGCTTACCGCCGAGCGCGCGCCAGGCGGCGGCTTCGAGTTCGATGGCGGGCTCGCCTTCGTAGGTTGCCTGCCCGCAAATGCCCAAAACTGCAGCGGCGGCGTCAAAGAGACGCCCCATACTGCTCGTGCGTGGGCTGTTGATGTTCCGCTCGATCATCGTAGCCGTGATGCTGCGCGTTTGCTCGTCGAGGGTGCCCAATAGCCCCGCGGCACCCGGGTGCTCGAGCAGGCCGAGCTCGCTCAGCAGAGCAAAGGCGTTGCGCCGGGCATCGCGCACGGATGCGGCACCGCCTGGCAGCGCCCAGGTGCGCAAATGCGCGGCGCGTTCAAAATCGGCAAGGCCGGCGACAAGGAACTCGCCGCCCCAAATGGTTCCGTCGGTGCCCGTCCCCGTGCCATCAAAGGCAATGCCAAGGACGCGCGCGTCGGTTGTGAGCTGGCCCGCGGCGATAGCTTCGGCCATTACGCTCGCGATATGCGCATGATGGTGCTGCACCTCGACGAGCGGCAGATTGCATTTTCGCGCCTGCTCGCGCGCCCACTGACTCGATAGGTAGCTGGGGTGCAAGTCGCAGGCCAGCGCGGCTGGCGTCAAGTCAAAGAGAGCTTCCAAGCGCGTGCGCGCGGCGTTCCAGGCATCGAAGGTCTCGCCGTTTTCGACATCGCCAATATGCTGTGACACAAAACAGGTTGCCTCGCCGTTCGTCCCTTCACGCGTGAGCGCGATCGTTGCCTTTTGCTGTGGGCCGCAGGCGAGCACGCATGGTGCAGTGCCGTCGAGTGCCGGCAGCGGCAACGGTCGAGGCGCATATCCGCGAGCGCGGCGCACGGGCATAACGGCCCCACCGACCACACGTACCACGGAGTCGTCGTAGCGCGAGAGAATCGCGCGGTCGTTGCCGAGTAGCGCGTCGGCGATGCCGGCGGCAACGAGGTGTTCCCAGGCAAGGTCGTCATCGGTCTCGATGGGCTCTTCGCTCAGGTTTCCGCTGGTCATGACCAGCGCGTGCATGTCATGCGACGCGGCAGCTGCAAGCAGCAGATGCTGAAGCGGTGTATAGGGGAGCATAACGCCAAGCTCGGGCAGGTCGTGTGCGACGGACGGTGCGAGTGTAAGGGCGTCGGGGGAATCTCCCTCGCCAACAGCACGCCGCCGCAACAGCACAATGGGACGGATGCTGCCGGCCAGCACTCCGCACTCGGCATCATCGACATGGCACAGGCGTTCAGTATCGGCAAGGTCGCGCACCATAACGGCAAGCGGCTTGTTGCTGCGGCGTTTGCGGCGGCGAAGCTCGGCTACCGCCTGCTCATTGACGGCGTTACAGGCCAGATGGAATCCGCCCAGCCCCTTGATAGCGACAATACCGCCGCTGGCCAGCAGCTCGACACAGCGGTCAATAATGGCATCGCTGGTTTCGCGCGTGCTGCCGACGGCTGGCGTCGCCCCCGAGCCCTCGAGTTCCATGTTGCCCGCCGCCTCGCGCCAGGTAATATGTGGCCCGCAGTCAAAGCAGGCATCGGGCTGCGCATGAAAGCGCCGGTCAAGCGGGTCGCCATACTCTGCGGCGCACTCGGGGCACATGGGAAAGCAATCCATCGACGTGGCCGCTCGGTCATAAGGCAGCGACCGGATGATGGTAAAGCGCGGCCCGCAGTTGGTGCAGTTGATAAAGGGGTAGTGATATCGTCGGTCGGCGGGGTCGAACAGTTCGCGCAGGCAGTCGTCACAGGTGGCGATATCGGGGGAGATGAGCGTCGTGTGCATGGTGTGATCCTGCGACGCTACGATACGAAAGACCTGCTCATCGTCGGCATCCCAAGTGTCGGGCTCCAGGTCTGCAACAGCGACATGCTCAACGCGGGCTGCGGCAGGCGCGTGCTCCGACAGCGCGGCGACAAAGCTGTCGAGTGCCTCGACCGAAGCATGCGCCTCGATGTGCACGCCATCGCCCGCGTTGAGCACCCAGCCGCAAATGCCATGCGCCATAGCCTCGCGATACACAAACGGCCGCATGCCAACGCCCTGCACAATGCCCGTCACATGAATATGCACATGCCGCATGCGACCCTCCTTCATCGAAACCTGTCCCTTTATGGCAGGTGCGCTGCGGGAAATCCCGTTACAGCCCCAAGCTCTGCTTGGTGGCGGCGCAGGTGAGCTCGCCGTGCTTAACGCCGCGCAGCCCCAGCAACCGGTCCGCCAGCTCGTAGACGCGTTTGCCGCGACCCTTGAGGGCCAGAATCTCCAGGCAGTTGTGGTGGTCCAGATGCACGTGCATGGTCGAGACAATCTCGTCGGTGTAGTCGTGCTGCACCTCGTCCAGACGGCGCGTCAGATCGCCGGTATGGTGGTCATAGATCATGGTGAGCGAACCGATGACCTGCTCGTCGGGCGTGCGCATCTGCTCCTTGGCGATCGAGGCGCGAATCAGATCGCGTACGGCCTCGGATCGGTTGGCCACGTCACCGCGGCGCGCGATCTGCTCGTCAAAGCGGCGCAGCAGGTCGTCGGGCGCGGTGACCGAAAAGCGGACCAGCTCGGAGCTGGGGCCGCTGCAGCGGCAGCTCGCATCGTCGTCCGCACCGTAATCGTGCTCGTGCTCGTGCTCGGCCACGTTACACCAGTTTCACAGAGCCGACGGAGTTGTGGTCGGCCTCGATGGCCTCCTCGTAGCCCTCGAGCGCATCGTGCGCCTCGTGCAGCGCAGACATGGCGGCCTCGAGCTTGGCTCCAATGCGCTCCATGTCAAAGTTCTCGGTCGCATGCAGCAGCTGATGGCTCCACTCGTGAGCGAGCTCAATGGTGTCGTCGACCTGCTTGACGCTCATGGCAAGCTGGCTCATGTTCATTCCGACGTCATGCATGGGAATCTCCTTTTGTGCGGGGCGATATGGTGGTTCAGATTCTACTACGCCTGCCTTGGGCACCGCCGCATAAGAAAACGGGTGCGAGTCCGTCTGACTCGCACCCGTTCACTGGGGGCTGTTTGTGTCTACCATACTATCCGTGGTCGCATGCCTTGCGTTTGGCGCTCCGGCGAGCGGTGCAAAACCGCTCATGGACGGCAGACAGGTAACAAGCGTATTACAGATGCTTCTCCAGCAGTGCCTGAAGTCTTGCCTTGGGTAAGGCGCCGACCGAGCGGTCGACCTCCTCGCCGTTCTTAAAGACGATCAGCGTGGGGATGCTCATGACGCCAAACTTCATGGCCAGATCCTGGTTGTCGTCGACGTTGCACTTGGCCACGGCCAGCTTGCCGGCCAGCTCGTCGGCAACCTCGTCTACGATGGGCGAGAGCGAGCGGCAGGGGCCGCACCACGGGGCCCAAAAATCAACCAGTACGGGCAGGCTATCGTTGACGACAGCGTCGAAATTCTCGGGGGTAATCTGCTTGATGTCAGCCATGGTGACCTCCATAATACGACGCGGCTCGGCCGCGTAAAACTCAGTACGACCGTGCTTATACCCAGCGGCTCGTAAAGCAACCACTCGCGGGCGGCTCTTTTATATAATGGTGGGCACGCAAATGATTGGAGAGCGCATGCCCACGTCACAAAGCCAGAAAAAAGAAGCCATCGCTCAGGCGACCGAGCAGGAGCTCGCGTCGCTTGCAGATCGCGGCGTGCGTATCGCGGGCAACGCGTGCTCGCCGATTGTGCTGGTCAAAGGCGATTTGGATGAAGCCGAGTGCTCGGGCGGCGAGCTGGCTGCCGGCGCGGATGGCGCCGCGTTGCGCAAGGCTCTCGGCGCCATCGGATATGCCCCCGAGGATTTTTGCGTGCTGGCAAGCGTCGCCGGCGCGGGCGACGGAGCGGTCGCGCCGGGCGAGGCCCTGACGTGCGACCTGTTCCGCGAGGCGCTGGAGACCTTGGACCCCGAGGCGGTGCTGCTGCTGGACAACAGTGCGGCCGATGTCATGCGCGAGACCTATGCCGATATGCTTGTGGCAATTGATGACTTTGACACCGCCATGCTTAAGCCCGGCCTGGTCGCCCATGTGCAGGGGCGCCGCGTGCTGGCGCTCGACGGTTTTGAGGCGGCGCTCACCGACAAGGCCGCCAAGCAGCGCATGTGGGCCTACATTAAGCAGCTGACCCCGGCGGCCGCACCGCTGTAGCGAGGCTGGCGGCAGCCCCTACATCACGGCGCGCAGCTCAAACCGGTCGCCATTAATGCGGAACTGGCAGTTGCCGTTCATGCGCTCGACGGCAAGCATAATGCTCTTGGTGCCAAAGCCGTGCCCAGTGTGCTGAGCCACGGGCATGCCATCGACCATGTGCGGCGCACGGCCAAACGTGTTGGAAACCAGCAGTAGAAGATGACCGTCTTCGTAGCGAAGGTCCAGGTCGACAAACCGCTTGCCCTCGGGGGCGGCGCTCGCCGCGGCGATGGCATTGTCCAGGGCGTTCGATACCACACTGAACAGATCGACATCGCCCACGTGGACGGTTTCGGGTACGGCGGCGCGCAGGTCGGCGGTGATGCCGTGCGCGTTGATGTCCGCGGAAAGCGACGAGAGCGCAATGTTGACCGTTTCGTTGGCGCAGTAGCGGCGCACGGCGGTGCGGTCGTTGGCCTCGCAGAGCGCGTCGATGCGCTCGAGCGCCTCATCGGTGTGACCCTCTTCGATCAGGGCCGCTAGACCGCGCAGGTAGTGGCGCATGTCGTGACGGAGAACCGAGAGCTCGCGTCCGGACTGGCGCCAGGCTTCGAGCTCTTTGATGGCCGCGCTGTCGCGGGTCGCGAGCATCCAGCGCTCGCGCTCGGCGATTTCCTTTGCCTCGTATTCGCGAAGGTAGACGGCAAGAAACATAAGGTAGAAGGCGCAGAGGGCGAACGCCAAAAACTCAACGGTTACCACCGAGCCCGAGTGGAAGAGCGTGGTATAGACGTTGGTGGCGTAGTCGAAGATGTAGTAGACAAGCGGCAGGATGAGCAGAATCTCCAGCTCGGTGGGGCTTTTGATCGCCAGACGGGGGCCAATCTCGCTTGCCCAATGCAACAAGACGGCAAAGACGCCGAGCGTGGTAATGATGCGCGCCACGTAGTACGCGACCTGCGAATCGGTGGCGGCGAATGCGGCGATGCCCACCCAGTTGCTAAACTGGCAGCTCAGGTAGGCACTGGTAACGCCCAGGATGGAGAGCAGCGGACTCAGGCGATAGCGTACGCACAAGTAGACGACAAGCGGCAGATGCACGACGAGTGGATAGGCCTGTCGGGCAAACAGCTCACCACCGACGAGGTTGGCAATCGCAAAAGCGGTGCCGGTTACGGCGCCGACCCCCACCAGTTCGAGCGAATGGCGGCGGCTGATCTCGACACCGCACAGCGCCGCCGAGGCAAAGACGCCAAAGAGCAACGTCGTCGCATGGTGGATTGTCCAAAGTACCAGTTCTGCCGAGGAAAGCATCAGCTTCTCCCGCCCTCGAACCGCACTGCAAAGTAGGCGTCTTGGAATCCCTGCTTGCAGCTGCGCGCGAGCGGTATGCACGCGCCCGAGCGCATGACGATTTCCGTGCGGTTAAAGTGGTCGATGTTGCGCAGATTGACCTGGTAGCTGCGGTGGCACTTAAAGAAGGTCGCGTTTTGGGCCAGTCGGTCCTCGATGCTGCGGAACGGCTCGAGCGCCTCGATATCGCGGCCGTCGCGCAGGTGGAAGACCACGTGCTTGTTGCGGGCCTCGGCATATTCGATATCGGATAGGCGCAGGGCATGGTAGCCAAAGGACGTCTTGATGACGAGTTCGTCGGTCGCTGCCGGACGCAGGCTCGATAGCTCGTCGAGCAGTTGAGCCACGCGCTCGTAGGTCACGGGTTTGAGCAGGTAGTCGAAGGCGCGGACCTCGTAGGACTCAAGCGCGAACTCGGGCGATGAGGTCAGAAATACCAAGCGCACGGCGGTATCGGATTGGCGCAGCTCGCGGGCGGTGTCCATGCCGTTGACGAGCGGCATAATCATGTCGAGCATGATAATGTCGGCGCGCGATGCGGCATGGCGTGCCAGCAGGTCCTCGCCACGCGTAACGAGTGCAACATCGACCGCCGTACCCGTCTCGGTAGACCAGCGATTGATCATGCGGTGCAGGTTATCTAGAAAGGCGACGTCGTCGTCGCAGGCGATGATTTTGAGCATATCGGGCCCCCTTAGTACCTCGATTTTGCCACATCGTGCACGCGCCACCCGCGGGGGGGGGTGCGTTCCGTTTGCGCCTCACGGTACGCAACTCGCGCCGAGCGGCAGGGTGTCAAAACGTGCGGTTGCAAAATACCAGGTGGATATACATGTCAATTTGAGCTGGCGGCTGGCGAGGGACCATGCCGGCCGCGCCAAGCGATAGCGAGCATCGCGAAAGCATAGAGGTAAGGGAGCTGAACGATGAAGGAGAAGAAGATGGGGATGCGCACTGTGTTGACGCGCCTGCTGGGTATCGCAACCGTGGCATGCGCGCTCGTGGCGACGCCGGCGGTGGCAAGCGCCGAGACGCAGGTCATGCCCGACGGGGTGAAGGCGGAGGTGCTGCCGCTTACGCAGGCCAACAACGAACCCGTCCAAATCACCGAGCCGGGCAGTTACGTACTTAAGACGGCTGAGGGTGAGGTCACGCCATCTTCGGGTTACACCATCGACGCGCCGGATGCGTCTCGGATTAATCCTGTGAGGATCTACATCGATGGCACGGTCTACGTGAACGATAAGACTAACTGGCGGGTTGAGCAAACTCGATGGCTGTTCAACATCAAACAGGGTAGCAATATCGAGTTCATCGGTGTCAACAATCCGTGCGTCAGCTTCCATAGAAACCAAAAGCAATTTGAGTCCGTAAGCGGCTTTTTGACCGACCGCTATTACAGCGGTGGCTACAAAAAGGCATCGGGCGACATCTCGGTTGGCCTGGGGGTTGGCGACGGCTCACAGAACTTCATTCTCTCGTATGGCAGCAAGTACGAGCAAAAGGTACCTGCGATTTCGTTGGGAAGCACCGAGGGCGAGCTGACCGCCAAGTTCGAAAAGCTGAAGATCCAAGGCTATGTTGGTAGGTCGGGCGCAGTGGCGGGCAACGCCCAAGAGTATGCCGTCCCTGCACATCTTTTCCGTGAGGGCAGGGATACGACTGGTGGCAACACCAAGCCCTTCGCAGCGACTTTTACCGATTGCGTGTTCTACGATACGTCCGGAGACTTCAATGGTGCTGTTTCCGTCGATGGCAACAGCAGTTTCAAGATGCCCAAAGACGGAAGCACTGTCGCAAAATTGACGGCGACGTTCAACAATTGCAGCTTCAGTGGCAGCAATGGGGAGAACCTGGGCGTCAGGCAGACGAACAATAGCTATACGTCGGTCGAAGCGTCTCGTTATTATGCTAACTCCTCTATTCTAAATACTTATGCTGTCGCCGGCGTGATGGGCGTCACCAACGCTACGGTCAACCTCAACAGCTGCACGATGAGCAACTTCCACAGCACGCGTTCGAGCTCGGCCGACAACACTTTGACAGTCGATGCCCTTAATGTTGCTCGAAGCGCTCGCTGCAACATAAACGGCGGCGAAATTTCTCGCTATGGCGCACGCGGCAATACGTGCGTGGTATACGCCGCCGGAACCCTTACCCTCAACGGATCGCCGGAAATCGCGAGCTACTGGAAGAACACTCACGCCGGCGATACTAATTATGGCGACAAGTACACTGAAGCTGATAAAGCTACGGGAACCGCCAAGAGCCTGTATATCCCGAAGAAAAAGAGTGTCGACGCCAACGTCCCGGCGCTAAATATCGCGTCTGACTTCTCCGTACGCGGAGGCTTTGGAGACAATGTTTGGATCTCGATTGAGGAGACCGCGGACAGCAATGGAGTAAAGTCGCGTGTCCTTGGCACCTGCGAATCCAACAAGATCGAAGGCGTTGTGCCAGACGGCTCGTCCGAGAACGACGACAACTCCGACAAGTACGAGATCGCGAACCTTAACGGCGACCTCACCTTCCGCGAGACCATTCACCAGCATAAGTGGAAGGTCGAAGCTGACGGTTTGGGCGTTCGTGCATCGTGCGTGGGTCCGTTCCGCAACAGCGAGTGCGGATATGGCAAGGACGAGAACGGCGAGCCCAAAAAGTACCTGACGGCCACGTACAAGCTCTCCATGTCCAAGGCAACGAGCTCTCAGAGCACTGAGCTTGTCTATGACGGCTGTCCGGTCAAGATTGCTTTGAATAAGGACGGCGCGTGGAATCTGGAGCAGATGGGCGTAACGGCCAGCGATGAATTCACGTGGTATCAGTGCAAGTCCCAGGCGGACGCCGAGGCATATAAAAACGGCACCAAGCTCAAAGGCGCCCCGACGGACGCCGGCTACTACTATGTCGTTACGAGCTTTAAGACTGCCTCTGGTCAGACGCTCGAGGGCAAGAAGTCTTTTGAGATTTCGCAGCGTCGCTTGGTCAAGAATCAATCCTACAAGTTCATCCTTAAAGACGGCGGTAAGGGTGCAGGCAAGTATGCCTATGACGGCAAGGAGCATCAGCCCGTCGTTGAAAGTGCAAAGTTCAAGAACGGTGCTGGCGAGTGGGTCGATCTCGTTGAGGGCAAGGATTACGTGCTCGACGCTCGAAGTGAATCCGGGCTGAAGCAGACCGAGCCAGGGCAATACGAGTGCATTGTCATCGGTAAGGGCAACTTCACGACCGATGGCGGCACCACAAGTGTTCTGACGCTCAAATGGGAGATCGTTGACGTTTCGCGCTTTGACCTCGAGGTCGCTGGCTTCGATGGCACCTATGACGGCGACGAGCACGGCATTACGGTCAACGTTAAGAGTGACCCCGTTCCGGCGGATATGAAAATTGAGTACCGTGAAGACGGCGGTGATTGGACGACGGACAAGCCGACCTATCGCAATGCGGCCGACTACACGACCTACTACCGTGTGACGGCTTCTGACTACCTGACCGTCAAGGGCAGCGCGACTGTGAAGATTTCCAAGGCCGATCAGAAGGCGCCGACTGGGCTCGTGGGTAATAATTGGACCACGTGCAGCAGCAAGGACGGCTCTATCTCGGGCGTGACCAAGGCGATGGAATACCGTCGCGGGTCAAGCGGGAGCTATCAGAAGATAACGTCTGACGGTAAACTGACCGGGCTTACGAAGTCGGGAACGTATTACGTCCGCTTTGCCGAGGATAACAATCACAATGCGTCTGCCGATACCGAGGTTAAGATTGAGTCGGGATCCCATGCTGTTGCCGACAATGCAGCTTGGAAGTCGAATGGCGAAGGTAGCCACGTTAAGCGCTGCAAGTACTGCAAGACGGTGCAGGAGCGCCAGCCCTGCAGGTGGGGGTACAAAATCATTACGCCTGCTACGCCTGAGGCCGATGGCGTTCGTCAAAAGGTCTGCAGGGTTTGCAACGGCAAATGGGATGAAGAGCCTTATACCTATGTGGACACTTACGCCCCCACCATTTATGACCTCTGGGTAGATAAGACCTACTGCGAGAGCGTTTCATTTGACGTGATTGATGACCGTGACGAGACAGTGACGGTCACTGACAACGGCAAGGAGCTCGAGGCTGGCAAGGACGGAAAGTACACGGTTAAGGCCGCTGAAGGCGATGCCGGTACTGAGCATGCAATCGTGGCTACGGACACTGCCGGCAATAAAGAGACCATCACAATTAAGATGTACGCCGAGCATGCGTATGAATGGACCATCGACAAACAGCCGACGGTTACTGAGACCGGCTCCAAGCACGGGAAGTGCTCCGTGTGCGGCCATGAGTCGGGCACGGTAGAGGTCCCGGCCCTGGGCATCAAGGGCTATTCGGGCAAATATGACGGCAAGGATCACTCTGTCGATGCCTCGGCCCTGCCCGAGGGCGCCGTCGTTGAGTACAAGGTTGCTGACGGCGGCTGGACGGGCGTTGCGCCCAGCATTAAGGATGCCGGCAGTGTGACGGTCGACTATCGCGTCACGATTGATGACGCGGCGGTCGAAGGCAAGGTGACGCTTGAGGTCAAACCGCGTGCGATAACGGTCGCGGCGCAGGACGCCTCCAAGACCTACGGTGAGGACGATCCCAAGTTTACGTATGACGTCACTTCTGGCGAACTCGTTGAGGGCGAGAGCCTTCAGGGTATTGAGATTGAGCGCGATGATGACGACAGCGTGCGCGACGGCGGCTATGCTCTGCGCCTGACGCAGCCTGAGGGCGCCAACTCCAACTACAAGATTACGTTCAAGGATGGCACCTTTACGATCGGCAAGCGCGAGCTCGCCGTAACGTGGGACACCACTACTGAGTTCACCTACGACGGCGAAGAGCACTGCCCCCAGGCGAAGCTCCACAACGTCGTCGGCGATGACAATATCTTCGCGTACGTCGAAGGCGCCAAGGTCAAAGCCGGCACCTACACGGCGATAATTACCGAACTGACGGGCGACGACGCAGGTAACTACAAGCTTCCCGCCGAAGGCCTGACGTGTGAGTTCTCCATCAAGAAGGCACCCCAGGGTGCGCCGAAGGTCCAGGCCACGGCCGAGACTGTGAGCGGCAAGTCCGACGGTAAGATCACGGGCGTCGACGCTAAGATGGAGTGGCGAGCCAAGGGATCTGGCGAGTATCAGGGCGTGCCCGATGGCGTGACTGAGATTACGGATTGCGCTGTCGGCACGTACGAGGTGCGCTACCGCGCCGATAGCGACCATGATGCCTCCTCCGCCACCGAGGTTACCGTTAATGCCGGCGGCAAGCTCGTCGTGACGCTGCCTGCCAAGCAGGTCGGCTATACGATTATGGCGAGCCCGGACGAGCTTGACTGGCACGGTTCAACCACCCTCACTGTCAGTATCGAGAGCGGCTACTTTACTGACAACGACTCTTACGCCGTCAAGGTCAACAATGCCGTTGTGGCGCCCGACGCGCGTGGTGAGTTTACCGTTCAGAACGCCGAGAGCGACCTCGTCGTCACCGTCGAGGGCGTGCGCAAGCACGAGGCCGTGAACGATGAGTGGCTCTCCGACGACAGTGCGCATTGGCATAAGTGCGCTTGTGGTGACAAGATCGACGAGAGTGCGCACACCTTTGAGTGGGTCGTCGTCAAGGCCCCCACAGCAACCGAGAAGGGCTCCAAGCAACAGAAGTGCAAGGTCTGCGGTTACAAGCTTGCCGAGGTCGAAATTCCGGCTGCAGCTATCGTTGGCTATTCCGACGAGTACGACGGTGCGTATCACACGGTCGATGCGACGAGTCTGCCCAAGGGTGCAACGGCAAAGTACAGCACTGACGGCAAGAACTGGTCCCCCGAGGCCCCCAAGATTAAGGACGTCGGCACGCTGACCGTGTCCTATGAGGTAACGATCGACGGCGTGAAGGCCGAGGGTAAGGTGACTCTCGAGATCAAGCCGCGCGCGATTACGGTCGCAGCCGATACCTCCTCCAAGACGTGCGGCGAGGCCGACCCCGTGTTTACGTGGGCGATCACATCCGGCGAGCTTGTCGAGGGCGAGAGCCTCCAGGGTATTGAGATCGAGCGCGAAGATGACGACAACGTGCGCGAGGGCGGCTATGCCCTGCAGCTGACGCAACCCGAGGGTGCAAACCCCAACTACAACATCACGTTCGTCGACGGCACGTTCACCATCAACCAGCGTCTGCTCACTGTGACATGGGGCACCACCGAGTTCACCTATGACGGCAAGGAGCACTGCCCCGAGGCGACGCTCGGCAACGTTATCGACAAGGATGACCTTGGTGCGACCGTCGAGGGCTCTCAGACCGAGGTTGGCACCTATACCGCGAACCTCACCGCACTGACGGGCAAGGCCGCGGGCAACTACGCGCTTCCGACCGAGAGTCTTATGTGCGACTTCTCCATCAAGAACGCCGCACAGGGCGCGCCGGTGGTCCAGGCTGCGGCCGAGACCGTGAGCGGCAAGCGCGACGGCAAGATCACGGGCGTCGACGCGACGATGGAGTGGCGTGCCAAGGGTGCTGCCGAGTATCAGGCGGTGGGCGAGGGCACGGCCGAGCTTACGGGTCTTGCCGCCGGTACGTATGAGGTGCGCTACCAGGCCAAGGCCAACTACGACGCTTCTTTCGCCACCGAGGTTACCGTGACGGCCGGTCCCAAGCTGGTCATGACGCTGCCGAGCAATCAGGTGGGCTACACGCTCACCTCGACGGCAACCGAGCTCGATTGGCACGGGACCGCAACGCTCACCATGAGCATCGACAGCGCGTACTTTGCGGGCAAGGACTACGCCGTAAAGGTTGACGGTGAGGCCGTTAAGCTTTCCGCCAAGGGCACCTATGAGCTCAAGGATGTCGAGGGCGACGTGAATGTGACGGTCGAGGGTGTCCTCAAGCACGAGCCCGACGGCTCCGGCTGGGCACACGACACCAAAAACCACTGGCATGTCTGCCGCTGCGGCGAAGTCCTCGACAAGGCTGAGCACACCTTTGAGTGGGTCGTTGACAAGCCGGCGACCACCGAGGCCAAGGGCGAGAAGCACCAGGAGTGCAGGGTCTGCGGTGAGAAGGGCAAGTCTGAGGAGATCGCGATTCTGGCACCCGAGATCACCGACGGCAAGGGCCAGACGATGGTGGTCGACGCCGCCAAGGACCTGAGCTTCCGTTCGAACGCGCCGCTCAAGTTCTTCCAGAAGGTGCTGGTTGACGACAAGGAGGTCGCGGCCGAGAACTACGTGCTCACCGAGGGCTCTACGATTGTGACGCTCAAGGCGAGCTTCCTAAAGACGCTCGGCGTGGGCGAACACAAGCTGAGCGTGGTTTCGGCTACGGGCACCGCCGAGACGACCTTCACCGTTGCCGAGGCTGCCAAGCCCGCTCCTGGTCAGACCACCACGACTACTACGACCACGACTACGACTTCCAAGCCTAAGAAGAAGGCTGGCAAGGAGACGTTGCCTGAGTCCGGCGACAGCGAGTACGCCATGGCTGGTGCCGTATTCGCAGCCGGCGCGGCAGCTCTGCTGCTGGCGTGGGCCATGAAGCGCCGCGCGTAGTCGCACACCAGTCCCCAGCGGGTGGCGCGCGCAGACGTGGTGTAAGAGTGTCCTGAGGTCCGTCGCTGCAAGC
>UROA01000014.1 GCA_900549355.1 uncultured Collinsella sp.
GGCATCGACCTGCGCCGATGCCCCCAACGTGGACACACATTTTGTCCTATAAGCCGCAAATACTACGGCATGCCTTAAACCAAAAGAGCCCGGCACCGTAGCGGTACCGGGCTCGATATTCCTCTGGTGCCCCCGGGCGGATTCGAACCGTCGACACCCGCTTTAGGAGATATGATTTAATGCTACCCCCTACCATTCATCAAGCATCATTGAACATCATATAACCGCAGATAAACATAGCAGTTTGTGTCTTTTGCCTCCGGTAGCTGCGCCTATGCTTTTACAAACATATTACTAACGGCTTTAGCTAAACTGCACTCAATGAATTGTTGAAAACTATTCAAAGAAACGGAGTGCAAAGATGTCAGAACAGCCACTAATTAGCGGAAGAGGCACGTGTTGGAAAGACAAGAGATCACCTAACACCTATCGCTATTATTTTTCCCTTGGAGTCAAGGACCCGAAGACAGGGCGCTACAAACGATCCCCAACTTATACGGTTCGTTGCAAGACTAAAACAGAAGCTAAGGCTGCAATGCAGGCCAAGCTGGCTGAAATCAACTCCTCTGGCACGATCACTAAAACTAAAAAGCCCACTTTGCTTGCGTCCTACTGCTGGGCCTTTCATGAAAATAGGGACACCGAGCTTGCGCCAACGAGCTATGAAAGAGAAGCGTACGATTGCAGGCATATCGAAGACCTATTCGGTGCGTTTCAGACAATAGAGGGGCTAACTCCCGATCTAATCGAAGAAGCATATGCCGAAGCTCGTCGTACGGGAAAATACAAACCATCAGAGCTTGTACGAATCAATTCGAAACTGCGTCAGATTCTGTCGAATGCAGTCGCAAAGAGAATAATTGACCGAAACCCCTGCGCTACCGTTCATGTTCGCAGACCACGCAACAAAAGAGAATCACTGACAATCGACCAAGTAGCTACCTTATGCACACATCTTCAACACATTGATCTCACCGCCGAAGCTGTTGGTACGCTAGTACTAGTGTATACGGGTATGCGGAAAGGCGAGATGCTGGGCCTCGAATGGCGCGATTGGGACCCTGCCAATAAAACCTTGAAAATTGACAGGCAGTACACCAACGACCATGAACTGAGGGCACCCAAGTCACAAGAAAGCCAACGCAAAATCCCCGTTGGAGAAACCTTGGCCGAACGTCTTCAATCATGGTCAGCCATACAAAAAGAGCTCCTGGCCTCTCTGGGGCTGTCCCAGACTGGCAGCACTCCCATCATCAGCGATATTGCTGTCAAGCAGGGGGTCCCTACTGTCTGTCACATGAAAAACTACATCTTCAACCATTGGTTTCGCGATTTCGCAGTTAGCTGCAATCTTGGAATCTATGAGCCGAACAATTCGACTGGCGGAAAACTATATAAGGGCATCTGCCCGCATCAGCTCAGGCATTGTGTAAGCACTTTTATGCTGGCGAACGGATCGGACGTTAGAAGCGTGCAAGGTATTCTTGGCCACGCGGACCCCGATATCACGCTCAAAACGTATACAAGCCTCGTTCAACAATCGGAAATAAAAGCAGTTAAAGGCTACGAAGACTTCATCAACGCCTATATACAGAAAAGCGAGAAATAGCATGTTATTCATTCATCGTTTCATCAATAATATTACGGTACTATACTACTATTTCCGCAGGTAGACGGTTTATTTGATTGACATCTAATGAGTTTTAATAGATTCTAAAGCTGTCAGATGGCTACGCATGTAGTCATAAAAACCGGCCCCCCAAGTGCTTATGAACCTGGTAAGTCTTACAAGCACAGGGAGGGCCCTCATTGAAAGGATAGCTCATCATGGCTACTCCACAGATTAGCACTCAGGCGTCCACACCGACTTTCCCCACTGGTGCCGCTCAGTGCGATCGGTTGCTCCGCGTTAACGATATCCGCGAACTCACTGGCTGGAGCGAAAATACCGCGCGCAAGTTTATGCGCGAGTCCGGCAAGCTCATCCAAATCCATCGCTCGAATTACATGTTTGAAAGCTCGTTCTACGAACTTTTCAAGCAGCTCGAAGGTCGTACCGCCCACCTTGACTAGGCGGTAAACATGAGCGAGCTACCGTCGATTTCCGACAAATATTCCGATGATGTTACTGAGCAACGAGAGATTAGAAGGAAAATGGATAACGCGAATTTTATTTCGGTGCCCGACTGGGCGTGTTGTGCCACCACAGTCGCTGCCGAGCGCCTCATCCTCGGCCTAGTATGGAAGCTTGGAAATCCTTCCAAAAACAAACGAGCCATGGGCTTTTACGCAAAAAGCAAATGGATTGAGGAGCGCTACCACCTGAGTAAGAACACGATCTCCCGGGCCTATACCTCTTTGAAGGATAAAGGGTTTATTCAAAAAGCGGGCGATGGCAGCTGGATGCTTAATTACGCCGCAGTCTACCCCGCCGCAATCGAAAACGGTTGGGAGCCCAAGAAATCTTAAGTCCATAGCCCGACTATCGAGGTCGTGAAGGTCGGTAATCGCCGGGCGTCTATAAGAGCATGCCGCGGATGTAAAATGAAACAGGGTCGAACCGAAACAGTTCCCGGACAATTGGCGTCCGGCCAGACACTTCGATTCGACCCTTTTTCATGCCCGCATCTAAAACAATCCCATAATCATTCTCGACATCTTTAACGCCATCACTCTCCCGCCACCAACACGTCGTAGGAGCCATTTACAACGAATCGATATGGCCGTCCATTCATGGTCTTTAAGGCGCGTGATACCATGAAAACGTGCGGTATTTCTCCAACCGAAAACCTGCATGAACGTATGACTTGAGACGCTTTTAGAACTCACCAAGCGCAGGACAAACACAACTCAACAGCGGCAGCGTATTTGTTCCCAGCCGTACGGCATGGCGGAGCCATGCCCATTGTTGATTGGAGTGCCGCACGATGACAGACAACCCAAACGAGAGAAAAATCAGCGAGACGCCCGGCGTGAAGTCCGTCCTCGATGAGGCCGCCGAGCGGATCGAGGCGACATGGCGGGAGAAGCTGCTGCGCGAGACGGGCAACCTCATGACCGAGAACGCACTGCTCATGGCCCAGGTGGATGAATTCAGCCGCAAGCTCGTCGAGGCGACGGATCGGAACGAAAGACTTGAGGCAGACTGCAATGAGCGGGTCGCTTTCATCGAGGAGAAGTTCGAGCTCGATACCGCGAGCCTCGAACTCGAGAACAACGAGCTCCACGCCGCGAGCGTCAGGTACCTCTCCCGTGCTAAGGGCCTCGGCAGGCAGGTTGTCCAACTCCATGCCGAGGCTGAGGCCATGGTCGATGAGATCGAGCGGCTGCGCGGCGAGCGTGACGCCGCACTGAAAGCCCAGGCCGAGCTGAGCGATGCGCTTCTGGCCCAGCGCGACCTGATGGCCGAGGTCGCCGCCCTCAAGGACCGCCTCGTCGCCTCCGAGCAGCGGGCGGCCGTGGCCGAGGCCAAGGTCGAGGTCATGACCCAGATGAGGGGCAAGTAGGCCGCATAGCATCTAATTTTCTAGAAACCCTCCAGAGCATTTCTAGGGGGTTTCTAGAACTGAAAACCGGGCGCAGCACTTTCGATCGGCACGATGTCTCGGTAGATCAGGCGATGCTTGGCGTCGCGCCATTCGTCGCCGTGGTAATGCCCGAAGAACCAGGCGCGGTAGCCGAGCCGCCCGTCGAGCTCGCCAAGGAATCGCTGAAGCCGGTCGCCCCGATACTCGCGTCCGCGCTCGCGGCACAGCTCCTCTGCCAGGGCGGCAGGAGCCTCGTGGGTCACAACGCAATCGACCCTCCAGCCCACGCGGTCGAGCGAGGCACGGCAGCGCCCCATCTCTTCCTCGCTCGGCATCTCCTCGGGCCACCAGCTCCTCCCCTCCCTGCGATACTGCCTGTCGTTGCTCGCGGCACCGCCCATGGCAAGGACCGTGATCCCGTCGATGTCGAACACCTCACCGCGCATCAGGTGCAGCACGCGCGGTCGCGCCTCATGGACGAGCCCGCCGTTCCACTCCCGCACCGGCAGCCCAGCCAGGGCGTGGTGGTTCTCATGGTTGCCGTCTACGAAACACGTGGTCCACGGCTTCGACTCGAACCAGTCGAGCCAGTATTTCTCGGCGTTGGATCCATCCCAGACAAAGCCGAAGTCGCCGGCCACGATCACCGCGTCATCGCGCGTCAGGGTCCGGCCCAGCGGCCAATTTTTGAATGCAAACCGGCTGGACCCGTACTCGGCCCTGCCGTGCACGTCGCCTGTCACATAGACCGTCATCAGTACGCACCCCACGGCAGGAGTTTGTCCCCGAGTCTCACGATCCGGTCATACAGCACCGTGTGCCGTTCGTCCGGGTTGCCGTCTCGGTGAAAATGGCCGTAATACCAATGTTTATAGTCTAGGCGGTCCTCGAGCTCGTCGAGGAATCCGGTCAGCCGGTCCACATCAGGGCGTTCCCAGCCTGGGTCCGGGTAGAGCGTCGGCGAGAGCATGCGCGTCGAGCAGGTATGGGTGATGACGCAGTCGACCTTCCAGCCGACCTCGTCGAGCTTTGTCCGCGCGGTATCGAAATCGCGCTCGTCCGGGAGCTCCTGAGGCCACCAGCTGGAATACGGCACGCGGTATTCCCTGTCCACGCTCGTGGCACCGCCCATGGTGAAGACCGTCGAGCCGTCGAGCTCGAAGACCTCGCCGCGCGTCAGGCGCCGAATGGGCGAGGTGTCCGACAGGCGTTGCGTCAGCCCGCCGTGCCATAACTCCATGGGGCGCTCCGCCCAGTGGTCGAAGCGCTCGTGGTTACCGTCGACGAACAGCACGGTATAGGGGCGCGACTCCAGCCAGGCGATGTCGGCGCATTCCTCCGCAGAGAAGTTCCACGGAAAGCCAAAGTCACCGGCAACGATGAGATAGTCGTCGCTGGTAAGACTGTCGCCAAGTTCCCAGTCGCGGAGCTTTTGCATGTCGAGCCCACTGTGGATGTCGCCCGTCACATAGACCGTCATCGGATTACCACTTCCCTCTTGTACGCCGCCAGCTCGCGCTCGACCTGCCTGTCGCCGGTCTCGTTGACCCACCAGGGCCATTTCACCCGGCCGCACGGCTCGTCGACTCCGGCGAACCATTCCCTCAGCTCGTCGAGGCTCACCGGGGAGTGCCCGTTGGCATCGCAACCGACGTCGTAGCGCAGAAGGCCCTGCTTGCGGTTGAACTCGTTGTACGCGCCGCCGCTGCTGTGGATGTGCCCGTGGAGGTGCCACGATCCATGGCTCATGCCCTGCCAGTCGGCCATGGGGTAATGGCTCAGGACGATCTTCTGCCCGTCGATCTTGAGCACGCAGATCGGCGGCTCCACGGTGAAGGCGCCAGCGACCGCCGGCTGGGTCCAGTCCTTGTCGTGGTTTCCCGGGACGAGGTGGATGCGTCTGCAGGCGATCCGCTTGCGAAGCCCGTAGGCGTCCTGGGCGGTCATCTTGAATGAGAAATCACCCAGGATGTAGAGTTCGTCGTCCACGGCAACCCTGCCGTTGATGCTGTCGACGATGGCGTCGTTCATCTGCCAAATCGTCTCCCACGGGCGGTCGGTGAACTTCAGCACGTTCTCATGCCCGAAGTGGGTGTCGCTGGTGAACCAGATCATTTTTATGTCTCCTTCTGTCGCTAAAAAACGTTCTCCTTCGAGGTCAGGAGACGTTTTATGAGCGACATGAGGTGCATATCCCTCATGTTTCAAGCTCCAATCTGCCGGATTTGCCCAACTATATAAGTTTACGCCCACGCGCGAACAGGATTTGATTTTTGAAATATGGACGAATTCCTCGTCAGGAGGGTAAAATGGTGCCGACGGCAGCCCAAGTTGTAGAGAGCTGGGCAGAGCCGTTGCTTAATGAAGTTGGGTCATCGTCTTAGCGACGGTGGCCTTTCTTTTTGGGCTTCGAACCCTGCTTGAGTGCCTTGGAAAGGCCGACAAGGGCCGTGAGGAGCGAGACCATAGCGGTCAGGAGCTTCACGAGCTCGGTGAAATCGGTCATGGGCATCACCTCCCATCAAATGGAGGGCTCTGCCCGGCACGAGGGCTGCCGACAGCAAGGACGATTCTATCAGAGCGGCTGACCCCCGCCGATCAATTCATACTCCTCATCCTCGCCGAATTGCGAGTATGGCAGAATCGGCACTGGATGGCAGCGCGCTAGGGCACCGACGATAGGCTTTCCAAAACTAGCGAGGCGCGTCGCCGCGATCGTAATCGCCTCGGTCGACCGCACGATCGACCTGCGGCGAGATGTCGCCGTTGCCACCATGGGCTCGTCCTGCGGCGCGAACGCGGTCATCGCCAGCATCGGGAACGGCGCCGGCGTAACGGTTGCGAATCTCCCTTGCGTAACCGCGCCGGGCAAGAAGCTCATCACGAACCGCCGGATCCTCGAGCAGATCTTCATCGCACTTCGGTGCGATGAACTTAGGAAAGAGATTGTAGGCGACGCCCTTGCTCGCCTTTGCCTGCTCGACCCACGCCGAATACGCCTTCTTAAGCCGTTGAATGTAAATCTCGCAACGCCTCTCATAAGGAAGGGCTCGCTCGGCCTCCAGCACGTTATTTTTGAAGGCCGCCTCAAGTTGCTTGACCGCAAACCTCCCGTCAAGACGAGTCAGGTTGAAAGTGCACTTCAGGTTGCCGGCCTCCTTGATATCGAGATCTGTCGCATAGACTCGATTGTTCTTGATGAAAATGTCTACGCCCCATGAGGCAAGTAACTTTTTAAACTGCTCCATATTCTTCGGATGACCTTCGTTGATTGCAAGATGGATCAACTCGCGCAGATTGTTTTTATAACTGTACTCACCCCGCTCAACGATTTTCTTTTCAGTGTCGCGCGGCTGTCGGTCTCGAATCTTCGAGTTCTTCTTTCCCTTTTCGAGCTGAGCGAGATTCCAGGCCTCGTCCATTTCACGAACCCACGCAGCGCGTTCGTACTTTCCGCGACGCCCACCCGTCTCGCAACGCTTACCCGTCAGAAGATCCGTGCGGTTAATCGCCATATGGACCGCGTAACGTTTTCCCGCCTTATCGCTTTCCTCATGCAAGGCGACAATCACTTGTTGATGCGGGTAGTGTTTCGCAAGCCATTGCTCCGCGTAGGCCATACATGCATCGGGGGTCATCTTGCCTCCGTTGCAGCTGCACTCCTCGGGAAGAAACGCAAGAACCTGATGAAGCATCGTTATGTTCTTCGCGCCGGCACACGCGGGCCTGTCGTGATGAAACATCTTCCGCGTCATAGCCATCTCGGAAAACCAGTACTTTCGGTTCGCGAGGTTCCAGCCGCCGCGGGCCAAAGCGTGCTTGCCGTTAATGTACTCGCGCACATTCTTCGCGTAGCGCTCGGACGAAACACCTTTCTGCTTAACGACGGTCATCGAGCTCACCGCCATCGGTGAAATAGCGCTGTTCGAGCTCTTCGATGAAGAGGGTGACTTTACGGGCATTTTGGTAAACCTTTTCGAGTGTGCGGAAAACAGCTTTCTCGTTGTAGGCCGGAAGACCCTGTGCGTTCATAAAGTACATCAGCTGATTGAGATTCGTTCCCTCGCGATACAGCTCGCGATAGATTTTCGCGACCTGGCTCATATCGAAATCGATTTTCTCGATTTTCCCGGCAAGCATCACGCGGCGGGCATACGCACTGACGGTCGCACCGAGTGCATCCGCCTGTTTGCAGATTACCTCGTGTTCGTCATCGCTGACTTTAACGTAAATGACCTTCGAACGCTTTTTGTCCGAATCACCTGAAACGGGTTGCAGCTTTTTACTGCGGCCACCGTCATCATTTTTAGAAATGACTAGATCATCGAGTGAATCACTCCGATGAATCAAGGCATAGCGAATGAGTTCGGCCTTCGTCATGCCTGCCTTGTCCGCCAAAGCGGAAAACGTTTCGTATTCTTCAGAAGTGAGTGTCGCCTTAACGGTGTGTGGACGCTTGCAACTCATCATGCCCCCAGGAAAGCAGAGCGAATCGGTGAGGCCACCGATTCAAAACCGATATGAGATTGCTTTCCTTTTAGGAGCGACTGACGTCGCGCCGATTTTTGAAGTGACGCCGTCACTTTCCTTAGTAGAAATGAAGGCGAACTTCATTTCTAACTTTATCGCCGTGGGAGGCGATAAACAAGATGTGTTGGCAGATAAAGGGGGCGAGTATGGCCCCATTTATCTAGCCCAACACCAATCTTGCAATCACCGGGACGGCGATTGGGCGAAGCGTAGCGTAGACACGAAATGAGAGGCCTCGTTTCGAGCGAAAGGCTTCGCGGTGTCGTAGTGTCAGCGGAGACCGTGAGCGGAAGCGAATTTTTAACGCGAAGGATGCTGAGTGTTAGAGATTCGCTGTAGCGAGAGCGGAGCGGTAATACGAATGCGAGGGATGCCGAGAATTTGAAGTCCCGCGCAGCGGACTCCGGGCGAGGGCTGGAGCAAGTTGATGGAAGACCTTACCGATTTGCGGAAGGTTTTGCCCGAAGCATCCGGCACCGCCGGATGCTTTTGGAACGGCCTCTCGTTTGATTGCTTTCCTATCGTTTGCTCCCAGACTGGGCGTCTAAAAAGGCGGCCGAACCGGCCGCCCACAAATAAATAAACATTTACCGAACGTAAGAGGAGAGGAACGATGCACATTACTCCCAGTGCCCGGCGACGTCGACAACCCAATGCTGCCCCGTAGCCTTCTGTTCATAATGTCCCTGGTCTTCAGAGGTGGTATACGAATCATTGATTGCAGAAGCTCCATTAGGGTGTTGTGCATCACCGTAGGTAGAGATAACATGATTGTCCATTTCGGCTGCTGAGTTAAACGTCGCATGGCATACAGAGCACATCCAACGTTCATGGCGCGTATACACTACATTCGGTACCCAGACCTGGCTGTAATCTGTCTCCCAGTGACCCTGCTCGGCAACCCACTTCTTCTGGCTACCGCCGTTGGAAGAGGAATTATTGCTGCCGGAACTCTGCGAATTGCCGGAATTCTGCTTGGACTGGGAGGAATCGCCCTTGCTGTCCGACTTCGAGGAATCGGAAGACTTGTTATCCTCCTTCTTGGAGTCATCGGACTTCTGGTCCTTGTCGTCGGATTCTTTCTTCTCCTCGGTCTTGGTTCCAGAGGTTTGCGCCGCCTTTTCTTCGCTTGGCTTCTTTTTGTCTTTATTCTTTACCGCTGTGGCGGCCCTTTCCGTAGAGCCGCTTCCTTGCTTTGCAACGCTGGCACATCCAAGTTGAGGTGCCGAAAGGCACACCAGAAGCGCAACGATAATAGCCTTTGTTCTCACACCGATCTCCCTGTCCATGAAACCGGGCGTTGGACACTAGCCGATATCCAACGCCCGACTCGCTTTTACATCTGCTCGCGGCGCTTCTTTTGATCGAGGAAGACGCCGGCTGCCACGAGGACGGTACCGCCGATGACGAACGTCTCGCCGATGAGTCCCGCGCGGTCGCCGGTCTGGGCGAGGCTGCCGGGCTGGGCGGTATCCGTGTCGGCGAGGTGCTTCGGGGTGTATGCCGCCTGCTGCTTTGCGGCCTCCTCCGCCTCCTGTCGTGCAATTTCATCGGAAAGCTTCTGTTCCGCTGCGATGCGGTTGGACTTCGCCAACTCGTAGGCGGCGAGTGCCGCATCATAGCCGGGCTGGAGCCCGTCCACCGCGGCCTGCTTCTCGTCCAGGATAGCCTTGGCGGGCGCGACCTTGGCACGTGCCTCGACTGCTGCGGCGAAAAGCGCGTTGAGGGCGTCATCCGCGTTCGCGTCATGACCGGAAGCGATCGCCGCGCCGGCATCGATGGAGTTCAGCTTCGACAGCTTGGCGTCTGCCTGCGCCTTTGTCTGCTCGGCGGCAGAGACCAGGGACTCGGCGGCGATGGCATCCGCCTTCGCGGCATCGAGCGCGGCCTTGGTGTCATTGACGGCCTTTACTGCATCCTGCTCACGCTGCTGTGCCTCTGCGAGCTTCGCGGCAAGACCGGTGAGGATGTCGAGGTTCGACTGTGCGCCCACAAGATCGGTCTGGGAGCCGGTGAGCTTGTCGGCGGCAACGCCGGTGTCGGCCTTTGCGGCATCGACGGCACGCTGGGCATCCGCGAGGGCGCGTGCGGTGGCGTCTGCCTTTTGCTCGGCGGCGGCGAGGACGGTCGCCTCCTCGACCTGATCGGCTGTCGCCGCGTCATGGACGCTCTTTGCGGTATCGAGCGCCTTCTTGGCGTCGACGACGTCCTGGAAGAACTTCGCGAGGTCGGCGTTCGCATCCATGACGTCCTGCTGCTTGGCCTCGGTGTCCGCCTTGGCGGAATCCAACTTAGACTGTGCGGCCGTTACGGCTGCATTGGCGGCATCAAAGGCAACCTGCTTCTGCTGGACGGTCGACTTTGCCGTATCGACTGCCGCGTTGGCGGCATCGAGGTCCGATTTCGCCGCATCAAGCTCGGTCTGGGCATCCGTGGCGCCCTGCTGCTTGGCGGCGACATCAACCTTGGCGGCATCGACAGCACGCTGGGCATCGGCAACACCCTGCTTTGCGGCATCGACATCTGCCTGTGCGGAATCCGCTGCGTCCTGCTTCTGCTGGACGGTTGTAGCGGCGCCGGCGGCTGCCTGCTGCTTGGATGCGAGATCGGCCTTGACCGCGTCGAGTGCGCTCTTGGCGTTCTTGAGACCGTTGATATAGGAGGTCAGCTTTTGCTCGTACTCGTCGACGGAGATGGCTCCGGTATTCCAGCCCGAACCGGCCCAACCGCCGTATTGCAGCGTGAGCGAGAACGTCAAACGGGTGTCATCGTTCAGACCGCATCCCATGACAGCATAGTCAGGGTTGATGATGTTCATGTAATGACCGATACGGTAGTAATCGAACTTGTCCTGGTTGGCATACCAGAAGTCGTAGGCGTCCTTTCCGGAAAGATTCGTCGCACCAAGGGAAGCTGCAGTCTTGTCAAACAGATCCTTTTCCTGATAGATCCAGGCCTTGCAGGGGTCGCGATAGCTCCAGGCAAGGTTTTCACCGACATCGAACTGCTGGGCATGCTCTACATTTTTCGTCGAATAGTTTGCATCTGCAATCGCTGCCGCAATGAGCTTATAGCTTACCTCAAGCTCGGAAAGGCCGACGGACTTACGGTAGGCGTTCACGTTCTTCATGACCGTGATGGACGAAAGCATGTTTTCAAGGCCCGTTGCGTCGAGACTGTTTCCGATCTCGGTGTAGTCCTTGTACGTGCAGTTCTGGATGATCTCGATGGCTGAATCGGCACCCATGGCCTTGAAGAAACCGATGGCTCCCTGCTTGAGCTGCGCGCCTGCGAGATCCACCTTCGTTTGTGCCTCGTCGACCTTCTGCTGGGCGGCGGTCACGGCCGCGTCTGCGGTATCCTTTGCGGTCTTGGCGTTCGCGAGCTCTACGTCTGCGGCTGCCTTGGCGGACTCGGCGTCCTTGACAGCCTGCTTCGCGGCGTCCAGCTTGGCGACGGCGTCGGCATTCGCCTGCATGGCCGCATCGAGGTCGGCGTTCGCGGCATCGAGGGCGGACTGGGCGGCGTTCACGCCGGATTCGGCATCAGCCGCGGCCTGCTGCTTCGCGGAGAGGGCCACCTGGGCATCATTCAGCTCGGTCTGCGCCGTTGCTGCAGCGGACTGCGCCTGCTCGAGCTCGGACTCGCACTGGGACTGTGTCGCCTGTGCGGCAGCGAGGGCTGCCTCCGCGTCCGCGACCTTCTGTTTTGCCGCATCGTACTCCGGGCCGCTCGCGCCTGCCTCCGCTGCAGCGAGGTCTGCTTTCGCCTTCTCGTAGGCGGCGCTTGCGGCTGCGGCCTTCGCATCCGCCGCGTCCTTGTTCTGCTGGGCTGCGGCGAGGACGGCATCGGCGGAATCCTTTGCAGACTGGGCCGCAACCAGCTTGGACTGGGCATCGGCAAGCGTCGCGTTGGCGTTGGCGAGATTGGCCTGTGCCCTGTCCACGGCAGCCTGGGCATCGCGCACGGCCTGCTCGGCGGCACTGATTGCCTCCGGGGTGGCGCTTACGGCATCGGCCTTGGCCTTATCGAGGGCATCCTTGGCATCCTGGGCCGCCTTGATGGCGGACTGGTACGCTTCGTCCTTCTCGGACGCATCCGCCTTGGCGTCTGCGAGACCCGCCTTCGCCTGCTCGAGGTCCTTGCCGGCGGCATCGGCGGCGTCCTTGCCCTCTGCGACCTGACGGGCGTACTCGTCCATTGCCGCTCGGTCGGCTGCCGTGCCGGCGCTGACTGCCGAATCGTAGGATGCCTTGGCCTGGTCGCGGGCGGAAGCCGCCTCGTTGTAGGGACCGGCGTCCTCATCGTAGGATGCCTTGGCGGCGTCCTCCTTCGCCTTCGCCTCGTCGACTGCCTTCTGCAGGTCCGCGATGGTCTGTGCGACGGATTTCGTGCCGGTACCGGATGCCGCGCCGGCGTGGGCGGCGATCGGCGACATCACGGCGGGGTGCTGCGTGCCCCCGTCACCGGTCTGGGCGAATGCCGTGAACGGTGAGATGAGGCTCGATCCGGTCATGGCGGCCATGGTCGCCGCGGTGACGGTCAGACGCGCGATCCCCTTCGGGGCGTGAATCTTTTTGCTTGGCAGTGCGGCGAAGTGATCGCCACCGGCAGCGAAATGCTTTCCCTGAGTCATTGTGCTGTTCCATTCCTTTTCCGTGCCCTATCCGACTGGGCATCAGAGTGCTTTCCAATAGAGATAATTATGCGCCTTAACTGGGATTGTTGTATATAGTCCGTTGGCTTTTATACAACAATCCATGACTCTTTTTGTCATGGATATCTCGCCGCTACAACGATCCTTTGGTCTACGCTGCAAAGAATTAAGATCAAAGTCTGGTTACTCTCAAGTACAATTTGCGAATCGCATCGGCATGGACAGGTCTTACTACGCCTCGATAGAGGTCGGACGAAGAAATGTCAGTCTTTCTAACCTCTGTAAAATTGCTAACGGATTCGACATGACAATCGCTGCACTCATGACTGGTGTGACTGAGAAAACGGATTAGTCCATCAATCAATCAATCAGCGAACGCAGTGAGCGAATCAATCGACGGCACAGCCGGCGGCAAGGACACGGTACGTGGCCGCGCAGCGAGCTTCGCGAGCGAAGAGGACGGCATCGCCGTCCCTATATCTTTATAGTATATTTCTCTATTAATTGGTTTCACCAAAATGGGTATAGCGCAAGCTTCTGAACAGGCATTTTTATCAAAAACTCAAAGCAGCCGAATCATCAAAATGGTGAAATTTTTTACCCAAATTGAGGAAGCGCTTCACCAAAATGGAACCGACTAACGGCTGTTGAAAACTTTTTATCCCCAAAATGGTGATTTCCTGTTTTCAGTGGAAAACTCGGTAAGTTAAATTATTTACTTACCAGATTTACAAACAAAAGCAGTTCTTAGCCCTAAAACCAGAACAGGTCAGAAGCAAAATTAACTCCTGACCTGCGATTTTTCTGGTGCCCCCGGGCGGATTCGAACCGTCGACACCCGCTTTAGGAGAGCGGTGCTCTATCCCCTGAGCTACGGAGGCATGTTGTACTAGTGTAGCAGATTTGCGCCACTGCCATGCAGCGCATAGCCACTCTTCGAAGTTACGGTGGAACAGCCTTCCGGAAAGCGTGTCCCACTATCCAGACGAAATCTGGGACGGGCTTTCCGGATGGGGCCTCTCTAGGAAACTACGACCCGGAATTTGAGCTCGAAACGGGATATGGTTTCCCAATTGAGCCTGTTCCGGAAACTGCATCCCAGAATAGGCGCTCAAACCGGGATGATATTTCCCCAACGACTACCCAACGACTAGTTGCCTTTGTGGAAGAGGTTTTTGATAACGGAGGGGATGCTCTTGGCGCCCTTGGCCGTCACATCGATAAAGTCGGGCGAACGCACAAGCTTATTCTCGTCGACGTACTTGCGGACAGCACGAAGCGTCTCTTTGTCGTCGCGCGTCGAAAACGTAAAGTGACCGTTGTCCTTGGTGAAGATGGCAAAACGCGTGATCTTCTTGGTGCCGCGTAAAACCTCGGCGGCAATATAGTCGACCTCGTTCCACGGGATCTGAATATAATCCTCGGGATTGCGCTCGTTGTAATACTCGAACGCCTTATTGCCCACCATCACGTTACCGTGGCTGGTAAGCCCCATCAGGCAGGTTGCCGGCGTTGCCAGATCGACCGTGCTGTTCTGAGATTGCGCCATACGCGCCTCGCCCTCCAATAAAAACAATCGGACCGCATCCAGTGTACCCACCGGGTGCGGTCCGTTTCAATGGCTCAAAAGCCCTTGCCTAGCAATTCTCGGTCTTAAGCCGAAACGTGCTTACATGAAGCCGCAGAAGCGACCGATGATGCCGACGGCGAAGAGAGCCAGGATGATGACGATCGGGCTGACCTTCTTCTTGAGGAGCTTGCAGACCAGCAGGGTCAGGCACACGGCGGCAAGGCCGGGGATGAGCTGATCGAGGTTGGCCTGAAGCGTGGTGACCTTCATCTGATCAAGGGCGGTAGCACCGACGGAGTTGTACATCGTCAGCGCTTCCTTGATACCCTCGGAACCGGAGGGCAGGCTAGCCCAGTCGATAAAGGCGCCAGCAGACTGCTTGACCGTGGAGACAATCGGGGTGAAGGAAATGGACACCCAGCGCTCGACCAGGGCGCCGATGATGAACATACCCAGGATGGAAGCGCCCTCGGTGACCTTGCCCATCAGACCACCGGAGAGGTCCTTGGCGATGGAGGAGCCGACCTTGTAGCCAAACTCCTGCGTGTACCACAGGAAAGCGTAACGGATGATGTTCCACGCGAAGAAGAACAGCAGCGGACCGACGATGCTGCCGGACATGGCCAGGGAAGCGCCCAGAGCGCCCAGAATCGGGCGAAGGGTGAACCAGAAGACGGGGTCACCGACGCCGGCGAGCGGGCCCATCATACCGACCTTGACGCCCTGAATGGCGACGTCATCGATCGGAGCACCGTTGGCGCGCTCCTCCTCGAGGGCGAGGGTAACGCCAATGACGGGGGCGGAAACATAGGGGTGGGTGTTATAGAACTCCAGGTGGCGCTTAAGAGCGGCAATCTGGTCATCCTTGCTGGTGTAGAGCTTCTTGATCGCAGGGATCATTGCGAAGCACCAGCCGCCGTTCTGCATACGCTCGTAGTTCCACGAGCCCTGAAGGAACTGATGACGGAAGCAAACCTTCTTGCGGTCAGCCTTGGTGAGCTGAATCTTGTTCTCTGCCATATGTATCACTCCCCTCCTACTCGTAATCGTTCAGAATGTCGCCGAGCGGGTCGCCGGAGCCACCGCCCATGCCGCCACCCTGCTTGGCCAGATCCTTAAGGCCAAGGTAGATGAGGGCAAGGGAGATGCCGATGAGACCAAGGGCGATCAGCGTGAGCTGAGGGATGGCAGCAAGGACAAAGCCGAGGACGAAGAACGGCCAGGTCTCCTTGGTGGCCATCATGTTGATGACCATGGCGTAACCGACGGAAGCGACCATGCCGCCGCCGACAGCCATGCCGCCGGACAGCCAGTCGGGCATAGCGTTAAGCGCGTTGGTAACGGCCTCGGCCGGGATGACGCACAGAAGCACTGCCGGGATGGCGATACGAAGGCCCTGCATGAGGATGGCAGCATACTGCCAGCGCTCGATGCCGGAGAAGTCGCCCTTCTCGGCGCAACCGTCCATGGCGTGAGCAATAGCGGTAGCAATGGTACGGCAGATCATGGTCAGGAACAGACCAGCGACCGACAGCGGGACGGCGACGGCGATAGCGGTGGTAACGGCCTTACCCGAATCGGTGGCGCCACCGTTGAGGGCGAGCACCATGATGATCGAAGAAGCGACCGAGGCCAGAGCGGCGTCAGGCGCGACAGCGGCGCCGACGTTAGCCCAGCCAAGGGCCATCATCTGGAGCGAACCGCCCAGGAGGATACCCTCCTGAAGGTGACCGGTTACGAGACCGATAAGCGTGCATGCCACGAGCGGCTGATGGAACTGGAACTCATCCAGAATGCCTTCCATACCGGCAAGCAACGCGACAATCGCAACAAGCAGAATAGTGATTGCAGACATGTATCGGACCCTCCTTTACTATGCTTGAGCGGCCAGTTCGGCCTTAGCTTTCTTCAACATGGCGTCGAGATCCTCGGAGGAATCCGAAGGAACCTTGCGGACCTCGAACTTGACGCCCTTGGCCTTGAGGGCCTCGAGAGTCTTGACGTCGTCATCGCCCATAGCGACGGCGTTGGTGACGACGACCTTGCCCTTGGAGTGAGCCATGGAACCGATGTTGACTTCCTTGATGTCGACGCCGGCCTCGATGGCCTTGAGCAGATCCTGCGGGTTCTCGAAGAGCAGCATGGCCTTGGTGTCACCAAAGCGCGTGTCCTTGACGACCTCGGCCATCTTCTTGATGGGAACAACGTTGGCATGGACTCCCGGAGGGGCAGCCTGCTCGATCATGGTCTTGCGGAGCTCGTCGTGAGCAACGCCGTCGGAAACCACGATGATACGGTTGGGGTTGATCTGCTTGGTCCACGTGGTGGCCACCTGACCATGAAGCAGACGGGTGTCGATACGGACGTGGGCAATCTTGATGTGCCCGTCGCCGATGACCGTTCCCGGAGGAATGGCGCCTGCAGGAGCAGCGGCGGCCGCAGCCGGCTTCTTCTCCTCGGGCTCCAGAGACTCGGGCTTGACGCGCACGCCAGCCTTAGCCTCAGTCACGAGATGTTTTGCGATCGCATGTGCAGTGTTCTTTGCGTCAAAGCGCTGCGAATATGCCTCGATGAGCATAGGCAGGTTGACACCGGTGACGATAGCCCAGGAATCGTGGCCCTCGATGAGCCCGCTGATCTGGTTGAACGGCGTGCCGCCCCACAGATCAACGAGGAAGAGCACCTGCTCCTGGTCCTCGAAGGAAGCGACTGCTTCCTCGACCTTGGCACGGAAGTCGTCGGGGCCCATGCTCGGCTCGAGCGAGACCACGGCTACAGACGGCTGATCGCCAAAGACCATCGAGCCCGTCTGCTTGATTCCAGCAGCCAAGTCCCCGTGGCTAGCAAGAACAATACTTACCATCACATAACCTCCTTTTTGTCTACGTATTTCCTACACGACATTAAGGAAGTATACCTGTTTGGTTTGTGGAATTATAGCTAAATTCGCAAAAGGTTGGTTTATTTGTTTAAACGTCTAGGTTTGTTACAAGTTGATTACTTTACTGCTTTTTGACTCATTACCCGCCAAGGCGCCGCTCATCAAGCCGCGCATTTTACAGATACAAGCAGGCTGTTCATTAATATCGATTTTAGGCAAGCGTGAATGCGCTTGTACTGCTGCTATTTTGTTTAAACAGACATAACTTGACTATTAGCGTGACTTATGCTCTAGCGCAAGTAGTCATTGGGGACGTTCTTAAACGACTAGTCGTTGGGGACGTTCTTGTTTGACTAGTCGTTTAAGAACGTCCCCAACGACCAAGTTAGGCGATGTGGAGGGGGTTGGCGGCGTCGACGGCGTCGGGAGCGTCGGAAGGACCGTCGGGAGCAGCGTCTGCCGGGTCCTCGTCGGGGGTCTCGATCTGCTTGATCATGACCTCCTGGCCCTGCAGCAGGTATGTCTCGCCGCTGCCGCAATGGGGGCAGGTCTTGCCGTGCTCGACCGTCACGTAGTCGCAGCCGCACGCCTCGCAATGCGTCACGGCCTCGACAGGCTCCACAATAAGCTCCGCACCCTCGGTGATGGGCTTTTTATCTGCCGCCCAGCGCCAAGCGTCGAGAAGCAAGTCGGGAACGACGCCCGAGACCTCACCCAGCAGCAGCGTAACGCTCGAAACGTGGCGCACGCCATTGGCGCGCGCCACGTTCTCAACATCGCGAATGATGTGATAAACGATTCCCAATTCGTGCACTTTTTCTTCCGCCGTTCTAACGAACGGCGGGCGATTTGACGCTGCGCGAGCCCCAGACGGGCGATCTGCCTTTCAATCGTCGGGCATGGGCAAAAGCCCTATGCCCTCCTCTTTCAAGGCACCTCGCCACGCCTGGGACTCGCTCGCTGTCCAACCGCCCCCTGCGCCGTTCGCTTTCTTGTTAGGTTCTTTTACTTCTTCCCGAATTTGATTTTGATTGCACGCTTCAAAGCGTACTTGCCGAGGCTGGGGAGCTTTTGCTCGTATTTGACCATCGTGGAGCACTCGGGGCGATCGCGATCCAGATGGATGGCGTCAAATGCGCACTTGGTGGTGCACAGGCCGCAGCCGATGCACTTGTTGGGGTCGACGATCGAGGCACCGCAACCCAGGCAACGGGCGGTCTCGGCGCGCACCTGCTCTTCGGTAAAGGTCTCGACGTACTCGCTAAACGGCGCGACCTTCTCGCGCTCGCGGTCGACATGCGCCACCTCGCGGCTCGCGTTGTCATAGCTCTCAATCACGACATCATCGCGGTCGAGCGCGGTGTAGTGGCGCTGGTTGCGGCCGATGGTGAGCGTGGAGCCCGGCTGCACAAAGCGATGGATGGACACGGCGGCCTCGTGACCGGCGGCGATGGCGTCGATGGCAAAGCTCGGACCGGTGTAGACGTCGCCGCCCACAAAGATGTCGGGCTCGGCGGTCTGATAGGTCTGGGGATCGGCAAGGGCACCTTGGCCGCGGCCAAGCTCCACCTTGGAGCCAGCCAGCAGGTCGCCCCACACAATGGACTGGCCAATCGACATGACGACGCGGTCGGCATCGACACGGCGCAGATCGTTCTCGTCGTACTCGGGCGCAAAACGGCCCTCGTCGTCAAAGACACGCGTGCAGCGCTTGAAGGTAATGCCACATACGCGACCGGACTCGTCCAGGTGAACCTCCTTGGGACCCCAGCCGCAGCTGATGTGAGCGCCGTCCTCAACGGCCTCGCGACGCTCCTCCTCGCTGGCGGGCATCTGAGCCTCGCTCTCCAGGCAGAACATCTCGACGTGCTCGGAGCCCAGACGGCAGGCGTTGCGGGCCACGTCGATGGCCACGTTGCCGCCGCCCACCACGATGGTGCGGCCGGGCAGCGCGTCGATCTTGCCGCTGTTGACCTCGCGCAAGAAGTCGACGGCCACGGTCACGTCCTCGGCATCCTCGCCCGGAATACCGGCAAGGCGGCCGCCCTGGCAGCCGATGGCAACATAAAAGGCCTTAAAGCCCTGCTCGCGCAGCTCATCGAGCGTCACATCGCGACCGACCTCCACGCCATAGCGGAACTCGGCACCCATCAGGCGAATGATCTCGACCTCGGCCTCGATAACATCCTTCTGCAGCTTAAAGCTGGGAATGCCGTAGGTGAGCATGCCGCCCGGGCGCTCATTTTTTTCGAACACGACGGGCTTGTAGCCCTTCTCGGCCAGATAGAAAGCACAGGACAGACCGGCCGGACCGGCACCGATGATGGCGATCTTCTGATCGAAGCCGCCGGCACGCGTCGGGGTCACCACGGGTGGGACATAGCGGGTCGCGGCATCCAGATCGCGCTGGGCGATGAACTTCTTGACCTCGTCGATAGCCACGGCGGCATCCACGCGACCACGGGTGCAGGCATCCTCGCAGCGGCGGTTGCACACGCGGCCGCAGATAGCGGGCAGCGGGTTCTCGCGCTTAATGAGTGCCAGTGCCTCGTCATAGCGGCCCTGAGCCGCGAGCTTCAAATAGCCCTGAACGGCGACATGCGCGGGGCAAGCCGTCTTGCAGGGCGCGGTGCCGGACTCATGCGTCTCGATGCGGTTGTCGTTGCGGTAGTTAGGCGACCACTTGGTGTGGTCCCACTTGGTGGCATCGGGCAGCTCCTGGCGCGGATA
>UROA01000015.1 GCA_900549355.1 uncultured Collinsella sp.
GCTCCTAACGGCGCCGGGCAATACGGGGCCCGCCCATGCGAAAACCAAGTTGTTAGGATGAGCCAGCTGGCTAGAGTTCGACCGGCACCCATTCGTCGTGATTGCAGATAAAAGCCTCGGGATCCTCGACGCTAAAGAAGACAAGCGCGGGGTCGTTAGGCCCCTCATAGTGCTCGCCCAGGCGCTCTAGATGCTTCCACCCGGCTTCGCGCATTTCGTCTAAAGCCCGGTCATCCAAGCCGGCACGCCCACGCAAGATGAGCCAGCCATGGCCCGGCCACCAACTCGTGGCCTCAAAGCGCTGATTCTGCAGCAGCTCCTGCCACACATCTTTGGTGCGCGCCGTTACAAACCACAGTTTGCCGTCCTGAATCTGTGCAAACGAGAACGGACGCACATGTGGCTGTCCGTCCACGCTCGTCGCCAGATACCACGCCGGCACCGACGTCAGATACTCCAAAACCGTATTCAATCCGTCCATGTGTCCTCCTGTACCAGCTAGTTTGTGAGCCTGGTTGTGCGAGCTAGAGCTCCAGGCGCTCCTCGCTGCCGTCGATATCACAGAAGCGCGCGGCAATGTTGCGGACCGAAAAGAAAGCAAGGCGGCCGTCGTTGGCACTCTCGTGTTCCTCGCCAATGCCCACCATGTGCTTAAAACCCGCTTGACGCACCTTGTCGCTCGCAACTGCGTCGTCCTCAAGTGCGGCTTCGCCGGTCAATACGATCCAACATTCCCCCGGCTTCCAGCCCGAGAGCTCAAACTTGGGATTCGCGCTCAGCTCCGCCCACACATCTTTGTCGCGCGACGTACAAAACCACAGTTTACCGTCATCGACCATGGCAAACGAAAACGGCCTCACGCGAGGCTGATACCCGTCGGCTACATCGGTCGTGGCCAGATACCACGCCGGAATGCGCCTGAGATACGAACAGGCGCGCTCAAGCTGAGCCGTGCGGTCGTTGTCGGTCATAGGGACCCCTTTCTTGCGCTCGAATCGCGCCTAAACAAGTTGAAGATTGATGACGATGACGCAGATGAGCAGCAACGCCGTCACCACCGCCGCCAACGCATCGCCGCGGCCAAATGCAAGCGCATGCAGGCGCGTGCGGCCCTGCTCGCCGTGATAGCAGCGTGCATCCATGGCGGCAGACAGTGTCTCGGCATGGCGGAACACGCCCGTGAACAGCGGAATCGCCACACTGCCGAGCATACGCACGCCGCCGAGCGGACCTCCCGTCACGCGCGCACCGCGGCTCGCCTGCGCATCGGCCGTCTGCTTCATCTCGGTAGCGAACTGCGGCATAAAGCGCAACGCGATACCCATGATCATGCCGAGCTCATGCGCCGGAAGCCCCACGCGCGCAAACGGTGCGAGCAGACGCTCAAAGCCCGCGGTGAGGTCGAGCGTGGGGGTGGTGAGCGTAATGGCGCTCATGCCGGCCATCATCAGGGTCAGGCGGCACGCCATAAACGCCGCAGAACGCAGCGAGCCCTCGCTTATCTGCAGAAAGCCGAGCTGCCACAAGATGCGCCCACTCTGATCGGTAAACAAGTTGAGCACCGCGACCACGACGACGATTGCCAGCAGCGGCGCCATCGATGATAGGACCCGGCGCAACGGCACCCGGGACACGGTATAGATCAGGACAACGAAGATTGCGACCGGGACCAGTCCGCGGAAGCTGCTGACTGTGAGCGTCATGATCAGAAACACAAAGCCCAAGAGCAACTTAGTTCGCGGGTCCAGGCGGTGGATCGCACTATCGCCGGGATAGTAGCTGCCAAACGAAAACGCCTCCATTAGCAGCCCTCCTCTCGCGCGACCGTCTTGGATTTAGCAATGTCCGCGACGTTAGAAGGACCGCCCGAGCGACCGATTAGCAGGTCCACCAACTCGTCTGCCAGCGACTCAACCGTATAAAGGCCGTCAAAGCGCAGCGGCACGCCTGCCTTCGCAAGCGCCAGCGCCATGCGCTGGGCAGCGGGAACACCCAAGCCGATTGATTTAAGCTTATCCGCATGCGCAAAAACCTGAGCGGGCGTGCCCTCGGCAAACACCGCGCCCTCGTTCATCACGACAATACGGTCGCAGCAATTGGCCAGGTCATCCATGCTGTGCGAAACCATGACAACGGTCAGGCCCTCGCGATGGAGTCGATCGATGAGCCCTAGGAAATCCCTGCGAGCAGCCGGGTCGAGCCCCGCCATGGGCTCATCGAGTACCAGGACTTCGGGCTCCATGGCGAGTACGCCGGCGAATGCCACACGCCGTTGCTGACCGCCCGAAAGCTCAAAGGGACTCTTGTCGCCTATCGCGGCAAGGTCGAGGCCCACGCGTGAGAGCGATGACTCGACACGACGGTCGACTTCATCTTGCGGCAAGCCAAGGTTATGCGGACCAAACGCCACGTCCTGCGCCACGGTTTCGGCAAACAGCTGACGCTCAGGATATTGAAACACCACGCCGACCTTGGCCTTAACCGCGGCGGCGTCTTTCTTGTTTGACAGATCGAGCCCCAGCGCGCGAACGGATCCCTCCTGGGGGCGAATCAAACCGTTGAGATGCTGGACCAGCGTCGACTTACCCGAACCGGTATGACCTGCCAAGCCCAGGAACTCGCCGCGACGCACCGTCAGCGATACATCGCGCAGCGCCCACGGGCTGCTGGGGTCGTTTCCCCAGAGAGCCTGTTTGCTCGATTTGCCCGCAGTGGCCGAGCGCTTATGCCAGCGGCGGCGCTCGCGCGGACTGAGCGAATAACTGTACGAAACATGGGATAGTTCGATGACGGGCTCCGACGCGTTTTCCTCGTTGTCTGCCGAAACAGTGCCGTCAGCGATTTCCAACTGGGGTGCGGAAGGCTGCCCCGCGGTGCCCGCCTCACTTCGCTCGGTATAGACCTGCGCAACCTCGGCAACCATATCTGCCTCACGCACCTGCGAATGAACAGGCACGCCCTTCACACGAAGCGCCATGCCCAAACGGCACGACTCTGGCATGTCAAGGTTGAGCTGAGCGAGTTCATTCGCCCGCGTCAGAATCTCCTCGGGCGTGCCAAGCATGGCAACTCGTCCCGTCTGAAACACGGCGACACAATCGGCCTCGGCAGCCTCTTCCATAAAGTGCGTAATCATCACGATAGTCATGCCGCGAGCGTGCAACGCGCGGCAAGCCTTCATAAGACCCTTGCGTCCGCGCGGATCGAGCATCGAGGAGGCCTCATCCAAAATGAGCACGCGCGGTTCCATGGCGAGCACGCCGGCAAGCGCCACGCGCTGCTTTTGGCCGCCCGAAAGCGCTTGGGTCTCGTGGCGCTCAAAGCCCACCAGGCCCACGCCCTTCAGTGCCTCGCGTACGCGCTGCGCAATTTGCGCCGATGGCACGCCAAGGTTTTCGGGACCGAACGCAACGTCATCTTCGACAAGCGTTGCCACCAGCTGGTCGTCGGGATTCTGGAATACCATGCCCACGGTCGAACGAATGTCGTAGACCAGCTCGGGGTCGAACGCATCCATGCCGTTGATGCGTACCGTGCCCGCATCGGATTGCAACAGCGCATTCAGATGCTTGGCAAACGTCGACTTGCCCGACCCATTGCCACCGAGGATGCAGAAAAACTCACCGTCCTCGATGTTCAGATCGACACCGTCGAGTGCCGACACGGCACCGTCATAGCTAAAGGAAACGCCCCGACACTCAATCATGCGCGGCCTTTGACCTGGTCCTTTTTAGGCGTGATGAGGTTGGAGACTGCTTTATACACCGCCAGCGTCAACACCGAGTTAAGCACGGTCTTGATAAGGTTGAACGGCAGTACGGCAGGAATCATGAGCGGGGCGATCACATCTACCGAGCCATACCAGAACCATACGCCAATGGTAAGGTTTGCGACCATAGACAGCGCCGTAGCGGCAATGACGCCGAGCACCAGGCCAATCACGGCGCCCTTATAGGTATGCATCTTCTGGTAGACGATAGCCGCGGGCAGAATGTAGCCCAGCGTGGCAACCAGGTTCATAAGCGCGCCGACCCAGTCACCCGTGGTGAGCGCATGGATAACGATAGCCATAGCGGCAACAGCAGTGCCGGCGCCAGGACCATACGCAAACCCGCACACCATCGCCGGTACCAGCGACGGGTCATACGTCAAAAACGGCGCCGAAGGAAGGATGGGTAGCTGCACATACATAAACAACGCGCTCAAGGCGCACATCAACGCCATGGTAACGAGCTGTTTGGTGCTCCACCTATTCGTGTTCTCAAAATGGATATGCTGCGACTGTTCAGACATAAGATCACCTGCCTCTTTCATCCGGACTCTAACCGTTGGTACTGGGATCTCACCAGTTCAGCCGGCATGCGAACCAACACACGCACGGGTCGCGGACTCATCGGCCCGGTCGCAGACGCCTCGCCTGCGCCACGGCACCCCTTTGGCACCGCCCGATTTACCGCCAGTGGGGAATTCCACCCCGCCCTGAAACAGCAATTGCAAGTGTAGCACCAGTAAGCTTTCGCGCAAGTATGCCAAGGGTAATTTGTGGCGGGGATCAGTTGCCGCAACAACCACGTTCCCCACCCATCCCAAAGTAGCGCGCCTTTCGCGCAAAGCGCGAAACAGCGAAGGGGACACGTATCCCTATCGACCACGTCCTTCTCCGCCCTCCGACCTCAAGGCCGTAAACGCAGGGAATCCGGGGGCGGGACGGGGTTTCTCTCCGGAACATTCCGCAGGACGCAAAGAGGCTCCGCAGCGCGAAGCGCGATGCGGAGCCTCTTTGCATGTCCGAGGACACCAATTTAATTTAGCGTGGTTCCCTAAAGGACGACAACGCAGGAGACCCGGCAAGGCCGGGAGCACTTTGTCTCGCAAACATTCCGCAGCCGCGAAGCGGCGAGGACGTTTGAGAGGCAAAGTGCGTAGGCCTTACCGGGTCTCCGGTGGGAGTTGAGTCCCTTTAGAACTTGTCGTGGAAGGTACGCGCAATGACCTCGTCCTGCTGCTCCTTGGTGAGCGTGTGGAAGTTCACGGCATAGCCGGAAACGCGGATGGTCAGCTGCGGGTACTTCTCGGGGTGAGCCTGAGCGTCGAGCAGCGTCTCACGGTTGAAGACGTTGATGTTCAGGTGGTGGCCACCCTTCTCGGCGTAAGCGTCGAGCATGTGGACCAGGTTATCGGCCTGAGTCTCGGAAACTTCAGAAACCTTCATAATGTGTCTCCTTCGATTAATAGGCGCCGGCCGAAACCGGCGCGCTAATCAGTAATCGTTATTGTTAGTATAGCACTAACAATAGTTACTCGCCCAGCTGATCAAGGTCGATATCGCCAAAGAACACCTGGTCCTCCTTGCCGAGCGCACTCGGGATGATGGAGAAGGTGTTGGAGATGCCGTCCTGAGCATCGCGGAACGGGAGCTTGGAAACCGAAGACAGCGAAGCGATGGCGCCGTGGCTATCGCGCTTGTGCATGGGGTTAGCACCCGGGGCGAACGGCTGACCAGCCTTGCGGCCGTCGGGCGTGGAGCCGGTCTTCTTACCGTACACGACGTTGGAGGTAATGGTCAGAACCGAGGTCGTGGGCACGGAGTTGCGGTAGGTGTCGTTCATGCGGATGTACTCCATGAACTGGTGCACAACGTCGTGAGCGATCTGGTCGACGCGGTCGTCGTCGTTACCGTACTTGGGGAACTCGCCCTCGGTCTCGAAGTCGACGATGATGCCGTTCTCGTCACGGACGGGGTGGACCTTGGCGTACTTGATGGCGGACAGGGAGTCAGCCACGACGGAAAGGCCAGCGATGCCCGTAGCGAACCAGCGGTGCACGTGCTTGTCGTGCAGAGCCATCTGGATACGCTCGTAGCAATACTTGTCGTGCATGTAGTGAATGATGTTCAGCGAGTTGACGTACACGCCAGCGAGCCACTTCATCATGTCGTTGTACTTGGCCACAACGTCGTCGTAATCGAGCGTATCGCCCTCGACGGCGCGATACTTGGGGCCGACCTGCTTCTTGGAGACCTCGTCAACACCGCCGTTGAGTGCGTACAGCAGGCACTTGGCCAGGTTGGCGCGAGCGCCGAAGAACTGCATCTCCTTGCCGATGCGCATGGAGGACACACAGCAGGCAATGCCGTAGTCGTCGCCGTGATAGACGCGCATGAGGTCGTCGTTCTCGTACTGGATCGAGGAGCTGGCGACGGAAGTCTTGGCGCAGAACTTCTTGAAGTTCTCGGGCAGACGGGTCGACCACAGAACGGTCATGTTGGGCTCGGGGCTGGTGCCCATGTTCTCGAGCGTGTGCAGGTAGCGGTAGCTCATCTTGGTAACGAGCGTACGGCCGTCAACACCCATGCCGCCGATGGACTCGGTGACCCACTGCGGGTCGCCGGTGAACAGGGCCTGGTACTCGGGGGTACGGGCAAACTTGACCATGCGGAGCTTCATGATGAAGTGATCCACGAACTCCTGGATCTGCTCCTCGGTGAAGGTACCGTTGGCAAGGTCGCGCTCAGCATAGATGTCGATGAACGTAGAGGTGCGGCCGATGGACATAGCGGCGCCGTTCTGCTCCTTGACGGCAGCAAGGTAGGCGAAGTACATCCACTGGATGGCCTCCTGCGTGTTGGTAGCAGGGTTGGAAATATCGAAACCATAGGTCTCGGCCATCATCTTGAGCTCGCCGAGGGCGCGGATCTGCTCCTGCAGCTCCTCGCGATCGCGGATGTTGTCGGCGGTCATGACCGTCGGAGTGGAAGCCTTCTGGGCCTCCTTGTCCTTGATCAGGTAGTCGACGCCGTACAGGGCAACACGACGGTAGTCGCCGATGATGCGGCCGCGGCCATAGCCATCGGGCAGACCGGTGATGATGTGAGCCGAGCGGCAAGCACGCATCTCGGGGGTGTAAACATCGAAGACGCCAGCGTTGTGGGTCTTGCGCTCGAAGGTGTAGCGCTCGACAACGTTCTCGTCGACCTTGTAGCCGTGCTGGCTGGCAGCCTGGCAAGCGATGCGGATACCACCGTTGACGTGCAGCGCGCGCTTGAGCGGCTTGTCGGTCTGGAGGCCAACAATGGTCTCCTTGTCGCGATGGGCATTATCGATGTAGCCAGCGGGGTGGCTCACGATACCCGTGACGATCTTGGTGTCCATATCGAGGACACCACCCTGCTCGCGCTCCTTAAGCAGCAGGTCGAGAACCTCGCCCCACAGCTCCTTGGTACGCTCGGTCGGACCTACGAGGAACGACTCATCGCCCTCGTAGGGGGTGTAGTTCTTCTGGATGAAGTCTCGGACGTCAACCTCTCCCGTCCAGATACCTTCCTTGAAGCCTTCCCATGCCTCCTGCATTGTGTAACCACGCTCCTAGTTACGTGTAATGCGGCGCTCTCTCACACCGCTGCTTATTGAATTCTTGAATTTTCGGCTTGCACTACCGGTTTCTTCCGTTCTTCACCACACGTTGGTGCAGGAAAAACGTTTGTCCACCTTGGAACTACAACCCAAAACCCAAGATTTCACCCGTTTGAGAAGGATAACATAGCGGCCCTCTGCATCTGGGCTGTTATATGTTTCTTTTTTTATATCATAATGGCTTTTTTTACAAACCCGCAGGAAATGCGCGCGCGAACAACTACCGTTCACCGATTTGTTCGGTATTTTTCCTTGCCTTTGTACGACGTTCACTCTAGCTGTTATGCCAGCTTTAGCAGGGTAAAGTGCCTCTGAGTAGGCTTTGGGACATGCCTAACGATCTACCCCTAACTTTGCTGGCACCGACGGTGTACGGAGGTCGCCTAAAGGTAGTTTTCTAGGCATGTCCCAAAATCTACCGCATAGGGTGCGCGTGCAAGGGTATCATCTTTCACCGAAAATAGTTTCTAGTGTTAGGGGTTTTCGGTGGAAGATACCGATTTCCGTGAACTTGGGCGTCAGCTCCTTACCGAGTTCGGCAGCATGCATCAGCGCATTTCGCGTTTTGCGGACAAAGCCCTCGGCGGCGAGATGGCCGTCATGCGCGCCCTCATGCTCGCCGGCGGTTCGCTCACGCCGAGCGAACTCGCTGATCGCGCCTGGGTCTCGAGCGCCCGCATCGCCAATATCTTACGCGCCCTCGAGGCCAAGGGCTGGGTCGAGCGCGAGCACTCAAAGACTGACCGTCGTCGTGTACACGTCATAGTGACCGACAAAGGATTCCAGGATCTAGAAATCAAACGTCGGGAATTCGAGAACCGCACTGCGGCTTTCCTCGAGCAACTCGGCGAAACAGATACCCAAGAGATGGTGCGTCTTCTAAGGCGTGCCAACGAAATTATCGACCGCAATCAAGAAAGGAGAGATGCCGAGTGAGGATTCTCAAGCTCTTTAAAAAACATGTCCTGGCACTGTTCGCAGCTATCGTGCTTATCGTAATCAGCTGCAACGCCGATCTGGCGCTGCCTACCTATATGAGCGACATCGTCGACGTGGGCGTGCAGCAAGGCGGTATCGCCTCGCCCGTGCCCGACACCATTCGCGCCGAATCGCTCGACGACCTCGAACTCTTTATGAGCGCCAAGGACGCCAAAGCTGTGGAGGCCGTGTTTAGCAAGGCGGACAATAACGGCATTCGAACGTACAAGGGCACCGAGGAGGAGCGCGGCGACGGTGGCAAGATTGCCGACATCATGAGCCTGCCTGAGACCGTCGTCCTTTCGCTCAACCAGGGCATTGACGCCAACTCCATGGGCGACATGACCGGCGCATCCACCGAGACAAGCGATGGCGGTGCCGCTCAGGCCACGCCCACCCCCGAGCAGATGGCTGCCATGACGCCCGAGCAGCTCGCCGAGATGCAGCAGAAGGCCGCAGCCGCGCAGAGCATGCAAAAGCAGATTGATGCCGACGGCGGTAAGATCACCATGAAGAGCCTGCGTCTGGGCGTTGAAGGCGGCCTAATCGACCAGGGCAAGCTCGTCGAGGGTGCCAACCAAATGGCGGACAAAATGGGCTCCATGTCGGGCTCCATTGTGACCCAACGCGCCGTGAGCTATGTGCAGGACGAGTACAAGGCGCAGGGCATCGACCCCGCCGACGTGCAGAACGCGTACCTGAGCCGCATGGCGACCACGATGTTTGGGCTGTGCCTGGTGTCGCTCGTCGCCACCATCCTGACCGGTGCCGTGGCGTCGCGCACCGCCTGCTCCATCGCCCGCGACCTGCGCCGCGAGACCTTCAACAAGGTTATGCACTTCTCGCCAGCCGAGGTGGGCAAATTTAGCCAGGCCTCGCTCATTACCCGCTGCACCAACGACATTCAGCAGATCCAGATGGCCGCAACCCTGTTTATCCGTATGTGCCTGATGGCCCCCGTCATGGGCATCGTCGCCGTCATGCGCGTCCTAGCCAACCACACCGGCCTGGAGTGGACCATCGCTGTGGCCATCATCGCGGTTTCGGCCGTCGTCGGCGTGCTCATGGGCCTCACCATGCCCAAGTTCAAAAAGATGCAGAGCTTTGTGGACCGCGTGAACCTTACCGCCCGCGAGCTGCTCGACGGCCTTATGCCCATCCGCTCGTTCAACCGCGAGGAGCATGAGCTCGAACGTTTTGACAAGGCGTCGCTCGACCTGATGACTACGCAGCTCTACACCAACCGCGCCATGAGCTTTATGATGCCGCTCATGATGCTCGTCATGAACTGCATCACCGTGCTTATCGTCTGGTTTGGCGCGCAGGGCGTGTCCGACGGCGTGATGCAGGTCGGCAACATGATGGCGTTCATCTCCTACACCATGCAGATCGTCATGGCGTTTATGATCCTCACCATGGTTTCGGTCATCCTGCCCCGCGCCGAGGTCGCAGCCGAACGCGTAGATGAGGTCATCACCTGCCCCACGAGCATCAACGACCCTGCCTCGCCCAAACTGCCCGCGGCCAGCTCGCCGCGCGGTGAGCTCACCTTCCGCGACGTGAGCTTCCAGTACCCCGATGCCCGCGCCGATGTCATCAGCGGCGTGAACTTCACCACGCATGCCGGTCAAATGCTCGGCATCATTGGCTCCACGGGCTCGGGCAAGTCCACGCTCGTACAGCTGATTCCGCGCTTGTACGACGTCACGGGCGGCAGCATTTCGCTCGACGGCATCGACGTGCGCGACATGACCCTTTCCGAGCTGCGCCGCCGCATTGGTTACATCCCGCAGCAGGGTCGCCTGTTCTCGGGCACTGTCGAGAGCAACCTTAAGTTTGCCGGCGACATGGTAAGCGATGATGACATGCGCCAAGCCGCGCGCATCTCACAGGCCGAGGACTTTATCGCCGAGCGCGAGGGCGGCTACGACTCCCCCATCAGCCAGGGCGGCTCCAATGTTTCGGGTGGTCAGCGCCAGCGCCTGGCCATCGCCCGCGCGTTGGCCAAAAAGCCCGAGGTCGTGGTTTTCGATGACTCGTTTAGTGCCCTCGACTACAAGACCGACGCGCGTCTGCGCGAGGAGCTCGCCAAAAACGTCACCGACGCCGCACTCGTGGTCGTGGCCCAGCGCATCGCGACCATCATGCACGCCGACCAGATCATCGTGCTCGACGACGGCCACGTAGTGGGCACCGGCACGCACGAGGAACTGCTGCACAGCTGCCCGGCGTACCTGGAGATCGCACAGTCGCAGCTTTCCGCCGAGGAGCTGGGGCTTACCCAAGAAGAAATTGCAGCCGTCATGGAAGGAGGCGAGCGCTAATGGCAGACGAGACCAAGACTCAGATTCCCAAGCCCACCCGCCAGCGTGGTCCCATGGGCCGCATGGGTGGCATGCGTCGTGGCGAAAAGGCCAAGGACTTTAAGGGCACCATGAGGCAGCTGCTCGGCTATATCGGCCAGCACAAGATTGCCGTGTTTGCCGCCGTCGCCTTTGCCGTGTGCTCGGTCATCTTTAACATTGTGGGACCCAAGGTGCTCGGCCAGGTTACGACCAAGCTGTTCGAAGGCCTGGTCGCCAAGGTCAACGGCACCGGCGACGTTGACTTTGACTGGATCGCCAAGACGCTCGGCTTTTTGCTCTGCCTGTATCTGGCGAGCTCTGTCTGCAGCCTGGTCCAGGGCTGGCTCATGACCGGCGTCACGCAAAAGATCTGCTACCGCATGCGCAAGGAGATCGCCGCCAAGATTGCCGTCGTGCCGATGAGTTACTTCAACGGCCACAGCAAGGGAGACGTACTCAGCCGCATCACCAACGACGTCGATACGCTGGGTCAGTCGCTCAACCAGAGCGTGACGCAGCTCATCACGTCGGTGACGCAGATTATCGGCGTGCTCGTCATGATGCTTTCGATCAGCCTGCCGCTTACCGGCGTCACCGTGCTCACGCTGCCGGCCGCCGCGATTATCTTGACCGTAATGATTCACTTCTCGCAGCCGTACTTCCGCGAGCAGCAGCAGGTTCTGGGCGCCGTCAACGGCATTATCGAGGAGGACTTTGCCGGCCAGAACGTCATTCAGGTGTTCGACCGCGCCGAGGCCTCGATCGAAGAGTTCGACCGTCAAAACGACCGCCTCTTTATTAGTGGCTGGCGCTCGCAGTTCCTGTCGGGCCTGATGATGCCGCTTATGAGCCTGGTGGGTAACATGGGCTACGTGGGCGTTGTCGTGGTGGGCGCACAGCTCGCACTGACCGGCAACGCCACGCCCGGCGACATCCAGAGCTTTATCCAGTACGTTCGCAACTTTACGCAGCCCGTGCAGCAACTGGGCAACGTGAGCAACACGATGCAGTCGATGGCAGCCGCCACCGAGCGCGTCTTTGAGTTCCTGGCCGCGCCCGAGGAGGAGCAGAAAGCCGACGCGCAGATTCCCGAAAAGCGCCCCGGCCATGTGGAGTTTGATCACGTCAAGTTTGGCTATACGCCCGACAAGACCATCATCCACGACTTTAGCTGCGAGGCGCAGCCCGGCCAGACCATCGCCATCGTCGGCCCCACCGGCGCCGGCAAGACCACGCTCATCAAGCTGCTGCAGCGCTTCTACGATGTGGACGGCGGTTCGCTGCGTGTCGAGGGCGTCGACGTGCGCGACTGGGACCGCGCGGCGCTGCGCGGCGAGTTTGCCATGGTGCTGCAGGATACCTGGCTGTTTAACGGCACCATCCGCGAGAACATCCGCTACGGACGCCCCGATGCGAGCGATGCCGAGGTCGAAGCCGCCGCGCGCGCCGCACGTTGCGACCACTTTATCCATACGCTTGCCGGCGGTTATGACTTTATGATTAACGAGGAGGGCACTAACCTGTCGCAGGGTCAGCGCCAGCTCGTGACCATCGCCCGTGCTATTTTGGCCGACCGCCCGGCGCTGATTCTGGACGAGGCGACTTCCAACGTCGACACCCGCACCGAGGAGCTTATTCAGCGCGCCATGGATGCGCTGATGCAGGGCCGTACCAGCTTTGTCATCGCGCACCGCCTGTCCACGATCCGCAACGCCGACGTAATCTTGGTAATTCGCGACGGCGACATCGTCGAGAAGGGCACACACGACGAGCTACTCGCCCAGGGTGGCTTCTACGCCGACCTGTATAACTCGCAGTTCGACGAGGCGGCGTAACAACCGGCGGCAAACAACCGCAATGCCCAGAAAACGGGGGCGCAGGACAACCTGCGCCCCCGTTTTTGCTCTGCGACCCTCAAACCGCCTCCCCTGGGACCTGATTGACAGCCCCTTCGAGGCCCCGTGGGCAAAAAATGGCAAATATGAGTACTGTTACCCTTTTAGTAACAGCCAAAACAGCCCCAAATGCCGTTTTCACGGCTTACACGCGTCCCTAAATTGATCAAACAGCCCTATAGCGGACTTATATGTGTTTGCGTTAATGAACATATTTTGCTGTTATGTCTATTATTTTGCGAAGGCAATATGCTACTAAGCTAGCAACCGTACTCATATTTGGCATTTTTTGCCCACAGGGTGTTTCCTGGGGAACCGACAATAGCCTTAGGGTCCCGCGCGACGCCACTCCCTCCCGGTATCCGCCGACGTTCCCCCATATAAAACCTGCCAAAATAAACCTGTCCCTTTTGGCAGGTTTCGGGGTGGCAAGGGCTTGCACTTTAGCGTGCGACAGCGGATAATGCCGAGCATTCGACAATACGTTTATTGCTCTTTCTATAGATTGAGGAGACCCCTATGGCCATGGAATTCAAACGCAGGCTGCCGATCCCCATGGAGATCCGCGAGGAAATGCCGCTTTCTGCCGAGCTTACCGCCAAAAAGCAGGCATTTGACGCCGAGGTCGCCAAAGTCTTTACCGGTGAGGACGCACGCAAGGTGCTCATCATCGGCCCGTGCTCTGCCGACCGCGAGGATTCGGTGCTTGAGTACATGAACCGACTGGCCAAGACCGCCGAGGAGGTCAAGGACAAGCTCATCATCATTCCGCGCGTCTACACCAATAAGCCGCGTACCAAGGGCACCGGTTACAAGGGTCTTCTACACAACCCCAACCCCGAGGCTCCCGACGACCTGCTCGAGGGCGTCAAGGCCATCCGCCATATGCACCTGCGCGTTATTGAAGAAACGGGCTTCTTTACCGCCGATGAGATGCTCTACCCGTCCAACTACCAGTACCTCGTTGACCTGCTGAGCTATGTTGCCGTGGGCGCACGCTCGGTCGAAAACCAGGAGCATCGCCTGGTGTCGAGCGGCATTTCGGTGCCCGTCGGCATGAAGAATCCCACTGCCGGCTCTACCACCGTTATGCTCAACTCCATTTACGCCGCGCAGGCGCACCAGAGCTTCATCTTCCGCAACTGGGAGGTCGAGTGCGGCGGCAATCCGCTCGCGCACGCCGTTATGCGTGGCTACATCGGTCTCGATGGGCGCACCTACCCCAACTACCACTACGAACACCTCGAGCGCCTGGCCGAGCGCTATACCGAGCACGCCGGCTATGCCAACCCGGCGGCGGTCATCGACTGCAACCACGACAACTCGGGTAAGCGTCCGCTGGAGCAGTATCGCATTTGCAAGGAAGTGCTCGACAGCTGCCGCCGCAACGAGTCCATCTCCAAGCTGGTCAAGGGCTTTATGATCGAGTCTTACCTGGAGGACGGCAACCAGCCGGTCGACGGCGGCGTCTTTGGTAAATCGATCACCGACCCGTGCCTGGGCTGGGAAAAGACCGACTACCTCATCCACGAGATCGCGGAGCGGATTTAGAGTTACGGCGTTTTACCAAACGCCGTAACGGCTCGACGCTGCAAGCCCGCCAGAGCGGCAATCTGCCTTTCAGCTTCGGCGGCATGACCAGAAGGTCAATGCCGCCTCGCTTCAAGGCACCTTGCTCGCTCTGGCGGGTTTTCGCTGACGTTTTTTGACCTGCATCGTTGCCAGGGTTGGCACCAATGACTAATGCGGTAACTAGCTACGTCAGTCCGTTTGACCGGCTGAGTTTCTGAGGTGCGGCAGATTCCCGTGAAAGAGGAGCGCCGCGTACTTTGGTACGCAAGCGAAAAAATGAACGGGAAGGCGCCGTGCCTCGGGAAGACAGACAGTTACGCCGAGGGTTCCTGCTGAGTAATGCAGTGGATGTTTCCGCCACCGAAGACGACCTGCTCGGACTGAACGCCGACGCATTTGTAGACGCCCTCGCCCCAGACCTCGTCGTAGATCTTCTGGAGCGTGTCAATGGCAAGCTGGTCGTTCTCGTCGCCGTACTGCGGGACGATAACGCCATAGTTGGTGACCAGGTAGTTCATGTAGGAGGCGATCAGCGGCTCGTCGGCGACGCGCGGCTCGGCGTTCTCGTCGGCGTCGATGGTATCGCAGGAAGCCTGGTCCATGAACAGCGGGTTCACGGGCATGCAGAGCTTGTAGACCTTCATCTTGCGGCCCTTGGCGTCAACGGCGTTGGAGAGGGTTTCGTAGACAGCGTGGCATTGCTCGTAGAACGGATACTCGGGATCGTCGGTCCAGATGCAGGCCATGACGCCCGGAGCGATGAACGTAGCGACATCATCGATGTGGCCATTGGTCTCCTCGGGATCGATGCCCTCCTTGACCCAGATGACCTTCTCGACACCCAGGTAATCCTTGAGGTGCTCGTCCATATAGGCGCGAAGTTCCTCGCTCCAGGGCTCAAACTTCTTGTGGAACTTGGGCCAGATGGACTCGGGATCCTCTTCCTCCTCCAGAACCGCAGAGCAGGTGCGGCCCGGGGAAAGCAGGCACTGGTCGGTCACGACCACGGTGCCTTCGCCGTCGACGGTGATGGAACCGCCCTCGAGGATCATGTCATCGGGACGATAGCGACGGCAGCCGGAAAGCTCAGCCATCTTAAGGGCGATCTGCTCGTCCTTGTCCCACGGGAAATAGAGGCCGTCAACGAGGCCGCCGTAGGCGTTGAAGTGCCAGTGGTTGGCGCGCTTATCGCCCTTGCCGTTGATAACAAAAGTGGCAGCGGTGTCGCGGAACCAAGCGTCGTCGGTGGTCATCTCGATAACGGTGACGTTCTCGTCTTCCTCAAAGGCGGCCTTGCAGTTGGCGTAGTCGGCCTGGTTGGCGCATATGGTAACCGGGGTGAATTCGGCAATGGCGCGGGCGATGGCGGCATACTGCCTCTGAGCCGGCTTGGCGCCGTGGGCCCAGGTGTCGGTGCGGTGGGGCCAGCCCATCCACACGCGATCCTGCGGGGCGAATTCAGCGGGCATAAAGAAGCCGTCGGCCTTGGGGGTGGACTCGGACTCGGTAATCGTGCGCATAAGATTTCCTCCAAATCGAACGATCGCTTGCTGCGGGCGAATTACCCGCAGCCTAAAACCAAGAGGTAGCGGACGCCCGTCCCCCGGCAAAGGTCGGGGCGCCCGGCGCCGGTTTTCACGGAGTCGCACCGGCAAGCGACGACGTAACCTGGCGCGCGGAAACAAAACGCACGAAGGATACGGAAGAGAGATTGGGGCGGGCGGTGGTTACCAGAGCTATCGCTCACACCCACCCCGGGGAATGGTCAAGTGGCGAGGAGGGTTGGAACCCCGAATCGGGTGTTCTAGTTCTCCTCGGCCTCGGCGGCCTCCCCAGCGAGACGCTGAGCAGCTAGTTCAGGGGTGAGACCCTTGTACTCGGTCTCGCGACCCTTAGCACTGACGACGCGGACAACCTCGCCAATAAGCAAGAGCACGATGAAGATAACGATCATCGGGACCTTATCGCCAATCTCATCGACAGAGAACGGAATCAGCGTTGCAACGATAGCCAGAATCAGCTCGATGCAGGGAATAGCCAGCATGACCTTCATCATGACGCCCTTAAACGGGAACGTAAAGATGCGCGCACGGTTAGGGTCGTTCTTACGAAGGTTGAGGAATGCCGGGAACATCGGGATGTAGGTGAGCAGCAAGAATACAACGGAGGTACCGAAGAGCATCCAGAAGACACCGTTGGAGATGGCGTCGATGGGAACGAGCTGCAGGCACAGCACCAGGGAGGCGACGATGGCGTTGACCAGGTTGGCGCCGTTGGGCATGTCGTCATCCGAGATCATCGAGGCGAAGACCTTGGGCATGTTGCCATGCTCGGCAGCATAACGAGCAACGGAGTTGACGCCGAAGGACCAGGCAGCCATGTTGGCGAACAGGGTGATCAGGAAGGCAATGCAGATGACCTTGAAGATCATGGAGTCGCCCACCATGGTCTGGACAGCGTAGATCATGCCGTAGTCGGGATCGATGGAATCGGCCGGCACAGCAGCGCCGATGCCAAAGCCAGCGAACAGATAGATCACGGCGATAGACAGGCCGCCGACGATGATAGCCTTGGGGATATCGCGAGCGGGATCGGCCATATCGTCGGTCATGGTGCAGATGACCTCGAAGCCCATGAAGTTAAAGATGATGATCGACAGGTAGCCGAGCGCGTTGGTGTTGGTGAGCTCGGGCAGGAAGGTGGCAGCGGACATGTCGTTCGCAAAACCGTTCTCCATGGCGTACCAAATGCCCAAAGCGCCGACAATAACGGCAACGGCAACCTTGATGACGGCGCCGCCGTTCAGGACCCACTCGGAGTCGGCAGCCTTGGAGCGACCCATAAGATAGACGATCCACACAAAGGCAAGGTCGATACCAATCTTGGCAATCAGATTGAACTCGACGCCAAAGACCATGCCCAAAATGTCAGGGAACATGGTGGCCAGCGAGGCAATCCACAGCGGGTAGTTAACCCAGTAGTAGTACGAAATGCGGGCACCCCACTTGTCGCCCAGGCCATCGCGTACCCAGTCGTAAATGCCACCCTCACCGTCATAGGTAGTGCCGAGCTCGGCAACAACCATGCCATAAGGGAGCAGGAAGGTCAGAATCAGGAAGATCCACCAGAAGAACTGCTGGTTGCCAATGGCAGCAGCAGGTGCGGCGGCCTCGCAAACGAAGACGACGCAGATGATGGTCGAGATGACCGTCAAGAAGGAAAGCTTTTTCTTTCCGTCGCTCATGATGAGCTCCTTCGCTCAGTTTTGGACAAATCGAGGCCCTTAAGATATTAAGGCAATTGCCGGGCCTCGGTGAGCGGGCGACAGGAGACGAGCATCCGACGCCCGCAGACGCGCTTTTAGAAGCCTTGAGGCTTAGAGCTGCTCGAGAGCCTCGAGAGCGGCGCTCTCGCTTGCCGCCTATGCCTCGTCTCGCCGACAGTTCTTTATCTATGGCAGCGGCGTTTTTATTTGCTATGCCTTCGAGATGACCGAGATTTTCTTTTTTGAATACACGCTGCAAAACCAGAGCTTTCCAGCTAGCGACTATTACTCAATCATCATGCCCGTGATGCGGACCCTTGTGGCGACCGCTTCACAGGCTTTTATTTGGGCCATTGCCAGGGACTTGCTCGACAAACATTCTAAAAAGCAGTTCGTTATCCCCGTCGTAACGTTTTTGCTGTGCGAGTCGCTGACTATCGTCGCTGTCCCCTACGGCCCCATGCATCAGTGGCTCTACTACACAATGCGCCAGGTGTTCCTTATCTTTGTGGGGCTGTACATCTTTTGGACGGCTCATAAAAGTACAAAGGTCGAGTTGAAGGCACGCGTTAACAACCAACGAAAGCACCTGATTATCGGCGCCATCCTGGTCGGTTGCATCGTTGCCGAGGATTTCTACAACATCCTTGTCGTCCCTATGAGTCTGGCACCCTCTTGGCTGCAGCTGTATCTATCCGAGCGCAACTTTAGCGAGAACGTCTTTGCGTGCTACTTTGCGATTCTGCTGATTATCTACTCCTACCACGTGCTTTCAATCCGCATGCAGGAGGCGCCCGAGGAAAAGAACGTCAGCGATCTTGATCGACACATCGAAGAGCAGATGCCCTTCTATCGCAACGCCTATAGGCTCTCCAACCGCGAGGCCGAGGTTTTGCGTCTGGTTGTGTTGGGCAAGTCGAACCAAGAGATTGCTGACGAGCTATTCCTTGCTGTGGGCACCGTCAAGACCCACATCCACAACATCCTGGTCAAAACCGAGCAGCAAAACCGCACCACGCTCATCCTCCACTTTTGGAAAGGATGAAGTTGCGCGGTTTTACCAAACCGCGCAACGGCTCGACGCTACAAGCGCCCCTAAGCGGCAATCTGACGTTCAATCGTCGGTCGCGTACCCAAAGTACGCTTCCCTCCTCTTTAACGTCACCTTGCTCGCCTAGGGGCGCTTTCGCTGACTTATGCTCAACCTACGATAATTCCGAGCTGAACGAGTTACTCGCTGTAGCGGGTGGCAATGGCGGCTCGCACCATGCCGGTGCTCATGAGGTAGGTCACCAGGAAGTAGCCACCGTATGCTGCCAGGAAGATTGCACAGGTGAGGCCAACGGTGCCGCCGATGCTCATATTTCCGAAAATGCTCACCAGCTCAATGATCACCTTAAGTGCCACAAAGGAGTGCGCCAGGCCCACTGCCAGCGGGAACAGGAAGAATACCGCCTGCTGCGCCATCACCGAATGGCGAATCTGGCGGTCGTCGCAGCCGATCTGTGCCAGCACACGATAGCTGCGGCTGGCCTCGGCCCCCCTGGGGGGTTCCTGTATTCCAGTA
>UROA01000016.1 GCA_900549355.1 uncultured Collinsella sp.
GAGGGGCCGGGCTGCCGTCGAGGCGGTGAACACCGTGGCGCCCGAGCACCTGGAGCTGCACTGCAAGGATGCGATGGGTCTGCTCGGCGGTATTCGCAACGCCGGCGCCATCTTTGTGGGCGCTTGGAGCTCCGAGCCGCTCGGCGATTATGTTGCCGGTCCCAACCACACGCTGCCAACCGGCGGCACGGCCATGTTCTCCAACCCGCTTTCGGTCGAAGAGTTCGTTAAGCGCTCGAGCGTCATTTGCTATACGCCCGAGGGCCTGCTCTCCGACGCTCCCGCCACACAGCGTCTAGCCGAGGCCGAGGGCCTGTGGGCGCACGCGCTTTCTGCTGCCCTGCGTCGTCGCGTGCTGGAGCAGGGCGAGGATGCCGTGAGTGCCGAGTCTCTGGCCGCGGCCGACCTGACCAAGGTCGCCTGGCCGGGCGATACGACCGCGACGGTCGCCGAGGGTGTGGACCTGGCGGCTGCAGGCGCGGATGGCGCTGACGCGACCGGCGAGGAGGCCTAATATGTCCGAACTCACGCCTCGCATGAAGGGGCTCGTCCAGCCTTACCTGGCCGGCATCGAGCCCTATGATCCCAACTTTACGCCTACGCGCATCAATCTTTCGGCCAACGAGAACACCTATCCCGTGCCGGCCGGCGTGCGCGAGGCAATCGATGCAGCCCTGGCTGCCACGCCGCTCAACCGTTATCCCGACCCCATGTCCAACGACCTGCGCGATGAGCTTGCCGCTTGGCATGGCGTGACGCGCGAGAATATCTGCGTGGGCAACGGCGGTGACGAGCTGCTCTATAACTACTTGCTGGCGTTTGGCGGCGCGGGGCGGACCCTGCTCAACTGCCCGCCGTGCTTTAGCGAGTACGCGTTCTTTGCGTCGCTCTGTCAGACCGAGGTGCGCGACGTGTGGCGCGACCCGGCAACTTTTGAGCTCGACCAGGCGGCTGTGTTCGCGGCCGCACCCGAGTGCAACCTGGCGATCGTGACCTCGCCCAACAATCCCACGGGCGACGTGGCGCCGCTCGACTTTGTCGCGGCGCTGTGCGATGCGTGCCCCGGCATGGTCATGGTCGACGAGGCCTACGTGGAGTTTGCCGACGATTCGTTTGGCGTGGCAACTACGGCGCAAGGCCTTATTGCCGAGCATCCTAACCTGGTGATTCTGCATACACTGTCCAAGGCGTTCGGCGCCGCCGGCACGCGCCTGGGCTATGTGATCGCGGCGCCCGAGGTCATCGACGTGTTCGCGGCGATTCGCCAGATCTATTCGGTCAACGTGTTGAGCCAGGCGGCGGCGCTTGCCTGCGTGCGTGCCCGCGATGCGTACGCGCCCGTGGTGGCACAGGTCGCATCCGAGCGCGAGCGCGAGTTGTGTGCCCTGCGCGCAATGGCTGCCGAGGGCTTGCCCGTGGAGGCGTGGCCGAGCGCGGCGAACTTTGTGCTCGTGCGCACGCCGCATGCCACGCGCGTGCGCGAGCGCCTGCGCGACGAGTATTCAATTTTGGTGCGCGACTTTAGCTACGCGCCGGGGCTCGCGGACTGCCTGCGCATTACCGTGGGCACCCCGCAGGAAAACGACGAGGTGCTGGCAGCGTTTGCCGCGCTGGTGAAGGAGGAGATGTAGATGGACCGCTATGCCGAGGTAACCCGCAAGACGGGCGAGACCGACATTGTCGTAAAGCTCGACCTGGACGGATCTGGCGTGTGCGATATCTCGACCGGCGTGCCGTATTTCGACCACATGCTCAACGCTTTTGGCCGCCATGGTCTGTTCGATCTGACGGTGCACGCGGTGGGCGACGTCGAGGTCGATGCACATCACACCGTCGAGGACACGGGTATTGTGCTGGGCGAGGCGTTTTGCCAGGCGCTGGGCGACAAGGCGGGCATTACGCGCTTTGCCGACGCGGCGATCGCCATGGACGAGACGCTTGTGATGGCTGCTGTTGATATTTCGGGCCGCGGGCAGGCCTACTGCGAGCTGCCCGTGCCGACCGAGCGCGTGGGCAGCTTCGATACCGAGCTGGCTGTCGAGTTCTTCTACGCCTTTGCGCGCGATGCCAAGCTCACGCTGCACGTGCGCGAGCTGGCGGGCGGCAACTCGCATCACATTATCGAGGCCGCCTTTAAGGCCGTGGGCCGCACGATGCGCCACGCCTGCGAGCTCGATCCCCGCGTGCAGGGCATCCCCAGCACCAAGGGCTCGCTGTAACCGCAACAAAGGCAAAAACCACTACGAAGGTGCCTGTCCCCTTTGTGGTGGTTTTGGACGATGAGATAAGGGAGGGGTCGCGTGGGCGAACCGAAGATCGTGGTGGTCGACTACCACAAGGGCAACTTGTCGAGCGTTGCGCGCGGGCTTGCGCGCGCCGGTGCCGCCGCCTGCACGTCGGACGATCCGGAGCAGATCCGCAACGCCGACGGCCTGGTCATCCCGGGCGTGGGCGCGTTTTACGACGCGGTCGCCTTTATGCGCGAGGGCGGCGAGGCGGACGCGGTGCTCGACGCCGTTGCCGCCGGAACTCCGCTGCTCGGCATCTGCCTGGGCCTTCAGCTATTTTTTGAGCGCGGCAACGAGGGCGTGCCTGCGGACGAGGGCGCGGTCGCCGACGGCAACGCCTCCGAGCAGGCTGGCGGTCCCTGGGTCGATGGCCTGGGTATTATGCGCGGCTCGTGCACACGCTTGGAGTCGAGCCGCCTGAAGGTGCCGCACGTGGGCTGGGACCAGGTGCACATGACGCCCGCCGGCGCGGCCGATCCGCTGCTTGCTGGTTTTGCCGAGGGTGCCAACATGTACTTCACCCACAGTTATGCGGTGGCCGACGACGCCGATGCCGCCGATGTGCTGGCGCGCACGCACTATACGCGGAGCTTCCCGTGCATTGTGCGCCATGGCAACGTGTGGGGCTGCCAGTTCCATCCCGAGAAATCCTCCGCGCTGGGTCAGCGCATCCTTAAGAACTTCGTCAACATCGTCGAGGAGGCTGGCCGATGATCCTGTTTCCCGCAATCGATCTGATCGGCGGCAAAGTCGTGCGCCTGGAGCGTGGCGACCGCAGCCGCTGCAAGGTATATTCCGACGACCCCGTGGCCGTTGCTCGCTCGTTTGCCGAGCAGGGCGCAAGCTGGGTGCACGTCGTCGACCTGTCCGCTGCCTTTGGCGAGGACGAGGACACATGCGCTGCCAACTCGGCGGCGATTAAGGCCATCTGCGGCGTCGACGGTCTGTCCGTGGCCGTGGGCGGCGGCGTCCGCTCGCTCGCGCGCATCGACGAGTTGGCCGGCTACGGTGCGCGCCGCATCGCGCTGGGCACGGTGCTGGTGACCGAGCCGGGTTTTGCTGAGGTGGCAGCCCAAGGCTTTGGCGAGCTGCTGGTCGCCGACATTGCCGCACGCGACGGCCAGGTTAAGGTGAACGGCTGGCGCGACGGCGCGGGCGTGGTGCTCGACGATGCCGTGGCGCAGCTTACCGAGCTGGGCTTTAAGCATCTGGTGTATACCGACATCGCGCGCGATGGCATGCAGACGGGCATCGATGTGGCGGCGTATCGCCATGTGGCCGAGGTCGCGGGCTTTCCCGTCGTGGCTTCGGGCGGTATCTCGACGCTCGACGACATCCGCGCACTGGCCGCGGTGGGCGAGGTCGCGATTGAAGGCGCCATTACCGGCCGTGCGCTCTACGAAGGCAACTTTACGCTGGCACAGGCGCTGGCCGCCGCCCGAGGGGAGGAGTAGCCCATGCTTACCAAGCGCGTGATTCCCTGCCTGGACGTCAAGGACGGTCGTGTGGTCAAGGGCGTCAACTTTGTGAGCTTACGCGATGCGGGCGATCCGGTGGAGCTGGCGCGTGCCTATGACCGCGAGGGTGCGGACGAGGTCGTCTTCCTGGACATTACCGCCACGAGCGACAACCGTGCGACGACTATCGAGATGGCGGCGCATGCGGCCGAGGAGCTCGCTATTCCCTATACCGTGGGTGGCGGTTTCCGCGACTTGGCGGGCATGCGGACCATGGTTGCCGCCGGTGCCGATAAGGTGTCGCTCAACTCTGCCGCCGTGCGTGACCCGTCGCTGATCAGCCAGGCTGCCGCGGCGTTTGGCAGCCAGGCCGTGGTCGTGGCGATCGATGCCAAGCGCGTCGGTTTGCCCGGAGAGCCGGGTGCCGATAGGTGGGAGGTCTTTACCGCGGGAGGCCGCAACGCCACGGGTATCGACGCGGTGGCGTGGGCCGAGGAAGCGGCTCGTCGCGGCGCCGGCGAGATTTTGCTCACCAGTATGGACCGCGACGGCACCAAGGCCGGCTTTGACCTGGCGCTCACCCGCGCCGTGGCGCGCGCGGTGCCGATTCCGGTGATCGCAAGCGGCGGCGTGGGTACGCTCGAGCATTTTGCCGAGGGCGTGATCGAGGGCGAAGCCGATGCCGTGCTGGCGGCCAGCGTCTTTCACTTTGGGACGTTCAGCATTCGCCAGGTGAAGGAGTATATGGCCAGTCAAGGCATCCCCGTGAGATTGGATTTTTAAATGGAGCAAGTGACAACTGCGTCCGAGCTCAAATACGACGCCAAGGGGCTGATTCCTTGTGTGGTTCAGCAGTACGACACCGGCGAGGTGCTTATGGTTGCTTGGATGAACGAGGAGTCGGTGGGGCTGACGCTCAAGACCGGTACCACGTGGTTTTGGAGCCGCAGTCGCCAGGAGCTCTGGAACAAGGGCGCGACGAGCGGCAATATGCAAGCGGTCAAGGAGCTCTGGGCCGACTGCGATAGCGATACGCTGCTGGTCAAGGTCGACTCGCCGGGTCCGGCCTGCCATACCGGCAACCGTACCTGCTTCTTTAAGAAACTCGCGTAGGGCGGGCGCTCGATTAGAAGCTCGGCCACCAGAAAGGATTGAACTATGGGTGTGCGCACCGCAAACGTTCAGGATGGAAATATCGGAGAGACGCTGACAGGTCTGGCCGAGGTGATTCACGGTCGTCGTGATGCATCGCCGCAGGAGAGCTATACCGCGCGTCTGCTGACCGACGTCGAGGATGAGCTGCTCAAGAAGCTTGCCGAGGAGTCGAGCGAGGTGATCATGGCCTGCAAGGATAACGATCACGATCACATCCGCTACGAGGCCGGCGACCTGGTCTACCACCTGCTCGTGACGCTCGAGCGCTACGGTATCACCCTCGACGAACTCGCCGGTGAACTCAACGCCCGCCGCCACTAGCCATTGGGGACGTTCTTAAACGACTAGTCGTTTGGGACAGTCTTTGTTGGTGTAACGGGGTCATGGAAGTTGCGGTGAAATAGGGACTGTTTAAGCGCTTCATCAGGCAAAACAATCCCTATTCCACCGCAACTTATGAAGGGATGGCTAGTCGAGGGGTGTGGATTCCCATTCGCCGGTGGGGTGGGGGATATCGTAGGTTCGGTAGCCGCAGTCGTAGGCGTGGGCCTGAGCCTCGCGGATATTCCAGCAGATGTCGCAGGCGCGGTGTGCGTCCGAGCCAAAGGTGATGGGTACCTCGGCGTGGGCGAAGCAACGCAACAGCCCCGTCGAGGGGTGATAGTCGTCGAGGCCCTTGCGCGGTGCGGCGGTCGAGACCTCAACGCGGCGACCTGTATCGTGGGCGCATTCGGCCATCTGCTCCCAGAACGGCGCGGGATCAAAATCGGGCGCAAAGCCTTCCTTCGAAAAGCGCATGATCAGGTCGGGATGAGCCATCACGTCAAAGTTGAGCGAGCTTTCGCAGGCGTGGCACCAGTCATCGACATAGCGCTCCCACACGCCGTGCACGCCCAGGTTTTCCCAAACGTGCAGGTTGGTGTCGTCGTCGATCCAACCGCAAAGGGAATCGGGTGTATCGGGACGAGCGACGTTTTCCGTTCCCGCCGTACCCGCGGCACCGGCCATGATATCGCCCGGGTTGCCAATCCAATGCACGCTGCCCAAGCGTACCACGGCGCTCTGGGACCAGCACTCAACCAAAGGCTCGCAGCCCTCGTACCAATCGCATTCAAAGCCATAGATAAGCTCGAGCTCCGGCGCAATCTGCGCGGCGAGTTTGCGGGCGTCCTCAAAGGCCAGACGATGTGCCGGCAGGTCGCCCTCAGTAACCTGCACTTCGCAGTTGGCATCCATGCTGGCGGGCAGGGTGAGATGGTCGGTCGAGACCATGACGCGGCAGCCGGCCGCAGCAGCGGCGCGAACGTTGTCCTCAAACGAGGCATGTCCGTCCGAAAACGAGGTGTGGGTATGGCAATCGACCAGCGGGCAGGCAGACATGGCGACTCCTTTGCATTTGGCGAATCCGCTCCATTGTAATGGTGCAGCTTTCAACACGCCGGGCACGCCGGAGCTTGAAATCGATTGGAAAGGCTGCGCGGCGCGTGGTGCGGCCTCGCTTGCGCTTTCAAAACATGTACATCAGCCTCCAAAAGCTGCAAAAAATGACATGTTTGGAGGCTGACGTACACGTTTGAGTGGAGCGGGCCGGCGTTGGAGCGCGCCAGCACTTGCGCCCAGCAAAAGTCGCACCTATCCCATGACGCCGCCCCTGCGCCGCCCGCGATGTGCTAGCGTTTGGATGAACAAAACGAGCCCGCGCGGAAAGGATCCGGACCGTATGCAATGCGATAGCACATCCCCGCTGTCCCGCGAGACCGATGCGCCCGAGACCATCGTCAAGCTGGAATGCGACATCGACGACGCGTCGCCCGAGGTGCTCGCCTACGCTGTCGACCGCCTGCGCGAGGCGGGTGCGCGCGAGGTACATTGGCTGCCCCTCTATTGCAAGAAAGGCCGTCCCAGTTGGCAGCTACAGGTAATCTGTGCTCGCGAGGATATCGAGCGCCTGCAGACGATTATCTTTTTGGAAACCACGACCAACGGCATTCGTCGCCAGGTCATGGAGCGCGTTTGCCTGCCACGCCGCTTTGAGCGCGTAACGACGCTATGGGGCGAGGTGTCCGTCAAGGTGGCAACCCTGCCCGACGGCAGCGAGCGCGCAGCGCCCGAGTACGAGGACTGCGCCCGTCTCGCCCGCGAGCACAATGTGCCGCTCCAGCGCGTGATGCAGGCGGCACAAGCCGTGGCACTGCGATTTGAATAACGCGGCTGGTGGCGACATCCTGCGCCCAGCCATATCAACCCCATTCGAAAGGATCTCCCCATGAAATACCTCATCGCCTCCGACATCCACGGCTCGGCATATTGGGCCGAGCGCCTGGTTGCCGCCATCGAGTCCGAGCAGCCCGACCGCATCGTGCTGCTGGGCGACCTGCTCTATCACGGTCCGCGCAACGACCTGCCGCGCGATTACGCCCCCAAGCGCGTGATCCCGCTGCTCAACGCCCTGGCCGACCGCATCATCGCGGTACGCGGCAACTGCGATGCCGAGGTCGACCAGATGGTCCTCGACTTTCCCGTCATGGCCGACTACGCCACGCCGTTCGACGAGACCGGCCGCGAGCTGTTCCTGACGCACGGCCATGTCTTTGGCGCCGGCGTGCACAACAGCGTCGATCACGCGCCCGCGCTGCCCGAGGGCTCCGCGCTCGTCTACGGTCATACGCACATCAAGGTCAACGAGGAAAGTGCCGCGCACCCGGGCCTGTGGCTCTTCAACCCCGGCAGTGTGAGCATTCCCAAGGACGGCACGCACAGCTACGGCATCTACGAGGGCGGCGCGTTCCGCCATGTGATCCTGGAGGAGGAATAACCATGGCGCAGCACATGGCTCAGCAAAATGCCGAGGGCTCGCGCGATTTGTCCACGCTGGTCGACGCGTCGGCCGAGCTACAACATCTGGTGCAGACCGTCTGGCGCTTGCGTCAGCCCGACGGCTGCCCGTGGGACCGTGAGCAGACGCACCGCAGCATCGGCAAGAACATGATCGAGGAGGCCTACGAGGCACTCGACTGCATCGAGGCGGACGACGCAGTTCACCTACGCGAGGAGCTGGGCGACGTGCTCATGCAGGTCGTGCTGCATGCGCAGATCGCGGCGGATGCCGGCGAGTTTACGCTGGCCGACGTGGCGCGCGATATCGACGCCAAACTCATTCGCCGTCATCCGCACGTGTTTGGCGATGTGGATGCCGACAGCTCCGACGAGGTACTCAAGATTTGGGACGAGGTTAAGCTTGCCGAGAGGGCTGCCAAGGACAAGGCCGTGGCGGCAGGCGAGGCTGCGCCCGAGGGCCTGCTCGACGGCGTGCCCACGCATCTACCGGCGCTGATGCAGGCTCAGAAGGTGTCGCGCAAGGCGGCTGCCGTGGGCTTTGAGTGGGAGACGGTCCAGGATGTGTGGGACGAGGTCGCCGAGGAGCGTGCCGAGTTTGAGGCCGAGGCCCCTGGCTCGCCCGAGCGCGAGATGGAGTTTGGCGACCTGCTCTTTGCCCTGGTTAACGTTGCGCGCAAGGAGGGCATTGACGCCGAGAGCGCCCTTCGTGCCAGCACGGCAAAGTTCCGCCGTCGCTGGGCCGCGATGGAGCAGATGGCGGCCGATGCTCACGTGGATCTTGCCGAGCTTTCGACCCACGGCCTCAACGACCTGTGGGATGCCGCAAAGGCGGAGGAGTAAGACTGCGGGAACGACGGGCCGACACGCCTCATCGTTTCCGCTAAATTTTTCGAAAATCAAGTGTATCCCTCGGCTAACTTAGGGCATAATGCAAAAGTGCGACATGGCTAACTTACGGAGGCGCACCGACGGTGCACGGTCAGCCGGTCGCTTGCATCCACTACGTTTCCAAGTGAGAGGGAGACAACATGAGCGATATTTTGGACGTCTACGGTCGCGAGGTGCTCGACAGCCGCGGCAATCCCACCGTCGAGGTCGAGGTCGTGCTCGAGGACGGCAGCTTTGGCCGCGCAATGGTGCCTTCGGGTGCTTCGACCGGCGCCTTTGAGGCCTGCGAGCTGCGCGATGGCGACAAGGGCCGCTACCTGGGCAAGGGCGTTTCGCAGGCCGTCGAGCACGTTAACAACGAGTGCGCTAACGCCGTCGTGGGCCTCGACGCCTTCGACCAGCGCGCCGTCGATGCCGCGCTGATTGCCGCGGACGGTACCCCCAACAAGACCAAGCTCGGTGCCAACGCCATCCTGGGCGTGTCGCTGGCCGTCGCCCGCGCCGCTGCCGAGTCGGCGGGCCTGTCGCTGTACCAGTATCTGGGCGGCGTCAATGCCCACCTGCTGCCCACGCCCATGATGAACATCCTCAACGGCGGTGTGCATGCCGACAATAACGTCGACTTCCAGGAGTTCATGATCATGCCGGTGGGCGCCCCGAGCTTTGCCGAGGGCCTGCGTTGGTGCGCCGAGGTCTACCACACCCTCAAGGGCGTGCTGCACGAGGCCGGCCTGGGAGGCGGCGTGGGCGACGAGGGTGGCTTTGCCCCCAACCTTAAGACCAATGCCGAGCCGTTCGAGTACATCACCAAGGCCGTGGAGAAGGCCGGCTTTAAGCCCGGCGTCGACTTCATGTACGCCATGGATCCGGCCTCGACCGAGTTCTACAACGCCGAGACCGGCATGTACGAGCTCAAGGGCGAGGGCGTTGAGTACACGAGCGCCCAGATGGTCGATTACTGGGAGAAGCTCGTCGACACCTATCCCATCATCTCCATCGAGGACGGCATGGCCGAGGAGGACTGGGACGGCTGGGTCGAGCTTACCCGCCGCATTGGCAACAAGGTGCAGCTGGTGGGCGACGACCTGTTCGTCACCAACACCGAGCGCCTCAAGAAGGGCATCGAGCTGGGTGCCGCCAACGCGATCCTGGTCAAGGTCAACCAGATCGGCACGCTCACCGAGTCGCTCGAGGCCATCGAGACCGCCAAGGAGGCCGGTTACGCTTGCATCGTGAGCCACCGCTCCGGCGAGACCGAGGACTCCACGATCGCCGACCTGGTCGTGGGCGTCAACGCCGGCCAGATCAAGTCGGGCGCCCCGTGCCGCAGCGACCGTATCGCCAAGTACAACCAGCTCATCCGCATCGAGGACGAGCTCGAGGGCAGCGCGCGCTACGCCGGCAAGGCCGCGTTCTACAACATTCGCTAAACAAGTGGTGCGCGCGGGGAGCGGGGTTGACTCGGCTTCGTTCCACTTCTGATGGCCGCCATTGGGCGCTGGGCCATATGGCTCAGCGCCTTTTTTATGTCGAGCAAAGGCTGGCGAAGGCGGTGCGGGCGCTCGTGCTATAACTAGAATACTTAGCGCAAACAAACCTCAACCGCACAAGGCGCACATGGATCAGATTTACGACAACAGGTACTATTCCGCCGGTTCGCGTGAGCCGTCGCCTCGCCGTGCGCGCACGGTGCAGCTCGGTGGGTCCGCCTACGCCGGCGCCGACCGCTCCATACAGCGCCCGACAAGTACCTCGCGCCCCAATGCTCAAGTGAATACTTCGACAGATGGACCAGTGCGCCCGGCACGTTCGTCGCATGCTCAGCGCTCGTCGGCTCAAACGCACGATAGGTCGAGCAGGCCCTCGAACCGTCTTTCGGGCTCGGACTTTATGCACTACGCCAACGACAACGCGGTGGTCAAGGCGATCTACGACTTTACCCACGGTCCTCAGCGAGGGCTATTCATCGGCATCGTCGTTGCCCTGGTGCTCGTGAGCCTGTATTTCCCCGTGCGCGACCTGTACGTGGCAAAGCGTTCGAGCGATATCTTGGCCAAGCAGGTCGAGATTCGCCAGCAATACAATGATGAGCTGCAAAAAAGCGTCGACAAGCTGCTCTCGGAGGAGGGTATCAAGGACGCGGCATCCGAGGACCTGGGCCTGGTGATGCCCGGTGAGAAGAGGATTGAAGTGCAGGGCCTGGACGACGATTCGGATGCCTCGTCGAGCAAAAAGTCCTCAAACGCCAAGAAGGCCAGCGAAGTGGCCAAGGAAATCGAAGAAGTCGGTAAGGACGCGCCGTGGTACATCCAAGCGCTCGACATGCTGTTTGGGTTTAACGGCGTCGAGGGTCAGACGGTCGTGTCCAACGGCAAATAGCGCCCGGAGGGGAGCTCGCAATGACAAATTGCAAATGCTATAAGGTGGCCGCGATCGACCTGGGAACGGTGTCGTCGCGACTGGTATTAGCGCAGGTCGAGGGCGGAGCGATTGTGGACTCGTCCAAGCATACCGAGATTACCGACCTGGGTGAGGGCGTGGACGCGACGGGCCGCTTTTGCGAGGCGGCCGTTGAACGCGTGCTCGCTGCGTGCCGAATGTTTGTGGACGAGGCTCGTGCCTTTGGGGCCGCGTGCATCTGCACCACCTGCACGAGCGCCGCGCGCGATGCGTCCAACGCAGCACTGCTGCTGGACGGCCTGCGCGATTTGGGGCTTGAGCCACAGGTGATTCCGGGCGAGGTCGAGGCACGCCTGACGTTTTTTGGCGTGGCGCACGACTTTGCCGGCGAGCGCATCATTGTTGCCGATTCGGGCGGCGGATCCACGGAGCTCGCGACGGGCGTCTATGCGCCTGAGCGCGGGGTCTTTGCGCTGGATGGAACGCGCTCGCTGGACATCGGTTGCCGTCGCGTGACCGAGCGGTTTTTCTCTGCGCTGCCGCCGTCGACGAACGAGCTTGCGGCTGCCGCCGCGTGGGCAGGCGAGCAGTTTGCGGGCTACTTTAAGAGCTTGCCTGTCGATTTTGAGCGTGCCGAGCGCCTGGTCGCGGTGGGTGGCACGGTGACTACGCTGGTGGCTCTGGTCCACGAGCTGGAACCGTACGATTCGAGTTTTGTTCACCTACGCGAGCTTTCGATGGAGCAGATCTCGGCCGCCATCGAGCGCATGTCTGTGTTGGATGCGGAAGGCATCGCCGCGCTACCGGGTGTACAGCCCAAACGCGCGGGTGTGATTCTCGCTGGCGCCGTGGTGATCCGCGAGCTCATGCGCGCCGGTGGCTACGACACGCTCACCGTAAGCGAGAACAGCCTACTCGCCGGCATGGCAGCCACCATCAACGAGACGCTCGACGGTGCGACCCCCACCATCGCCTGGACCCCGAGCCTGAGCGCCCTTTAACCATCCTTCTCTGAGTTGCGGTGAAATAGTTCCTAAATAAGCTGGTAAACGGTATAAACAGGATCTATTCCACCGCAACTTAGAGCCTCACCGGCGTCCATAAGAAACGGGTCCGCATCCCTGGGGGACACGGGCCCGTAAACAATACATGGTAGGGGCGGTGGGACGTCCGCGTATTTGCTTCGCAAATCCGCACCGGCTTCGGCCGCCTGCCGGCGTCCTCGCCAGCTCGCTAAAAACGCTCCGCGTTTTCTTTACCCTCGCTCCTTCACAGGTTCAAGTCCCTGTGATGGGCCCATAACAAAAAAGCTCCCATTGCTGGGAGCTCTTTCATTTAATGGTGCGGGCGAAAGGACTTGAACCTTCATGGGGTTGCCCCCATACGGACCTGAACCGTACGCGTCTGCCAATTCCGCCACGCCCGCGTGCAGGAATTAGAATAACGGAGCGCCACCACGAACGCAAGAACTATTTTTGAAAAAGTTTGCAGGCATTTTCCCAAGCGGCTTGCGCGATTGTTTCGGCGTCCTCACCAGTGCGATCGACACGGTCGTTAACCAGCGCGTTTGCCGTAATGGAGATCATTGCGGGCTCGCATTCAAGACCGCGGATGGGCTCCGGAGCCATATACGGGCAATCCGTCTCGAACAAAATACGATCGAGTGGGGTTGCCGCAAATGCCTCGCGCACGTCGTCGTTGCGCTTAAAGGTGGCCGCGCCACCATAGGCGATATAGCAGCCCAGCTCCACAAAGCGCTCCATCGTGGCGCGGTCCTCGCCAAAACAGTGCAGCACACAACCAGCCTGGGGCACACCCACCTCGCGCAGTACGTTGTACGCATCAACGTGCGAGGTGCGCTCCCCGTCCGAATCCTCGTGCCGCAGGTGCAGCTCCACCGACACATTGCGGCGCACGGCAACTTCGAGCTGACGTGCCATGCAGTCAATCTGCACGTTATGGGGTGCCGGCGCGATATCGTCGTCATAGTCCATGTGGTAGTCCAGGCCGATTTCGCCGATACCGGCGCATAAGGGATCATCGAGTGCGGCAACGACCTGTGCGTGAACGTCGTCGGTATAGTCCGGCGCGCCATACGGATGCACGCCGACAAGATACTTGATCTGTGGAATATCCTGCATCGGCAGAATCTCGTGCGTCAACCAGTCGCTATAGTCCGTCGCACTGCGTTTGTCAGCGATGGGGTCGAACATCGTCACCAACAGGTCGACACCCGCGGCTTTGGCGCGCACGAGCGTCTCGGGCACTTCTTTGCCCCAAAACGAAAGCAGATGCGCATGCGTGTCGGCAAGCGGTGCCAAGGGCACGGGGCAGGCGACCGTCTTCTTTTTCTTGGTAAACGTCACGCGTGCGGCATTAGGCATCATGGATTAGCTCCTGGGCCAGGCGGACAAAGTCGGCAACATCAAGCGTCTCGGCGCGCGTGGTGGGTGCGATACCGCAAGCCTCAAAGGCGGCATCGAGCACGTCCTTGGCAAAGCCGTTGGCGCTCATGGAATTGCGGATGGTCTTGCGACGCTGGGCAAATGCAGCATCAATCACGCGGGCCACAAATTCGCGATCGAGTCCTTCGGGCACCACGCCGTCAACACGGTCGATACGCACGACAGCCGAGTCCACGTGCGGCGCCGGCATAAAGCAACGCGGCGGCACCTCAAAGCGACCCGTCACCTGCGCATACAGGCCGAGCTTTGCCGTATAGCCGCCATAGGTCTTGTTGCCCGGCACTGCGGCAATGCGATCGGCAACCTCCTTTTGCACCATGACGACGGCACGCTTGAGCGCCGGCATCGTCTGAAAGAACTGCAGGATGATCGTCGCCGCCACGTTATAGGGCAGGTTCGCGACAAACACCGTCGGCTCACCGCCCGCAGCCTGCTCAATCTGCTCCGGCGTCACCCTAAGCGCGTCGCCCATGATAAAGCGGAAGTTGGCGTAGTCGGCGGCGTGGGCGTCGAGCACCGGCTCGAGCTCGGGATCTGCTTCGATCGACGTGACGCACGCCGCTTCCTGCAGCAGCGCAAGCGTCAAAGTACCGCAACCCGGACCCACCTCGAGTACGCGCTCGTCACCTGCAAGCTCGGCAAGCTCGCAGATACGCTCGATCACATGGTTGTCGATTAGAAAGTTTTGGCCCAGGCGATGCTTGGTCGCAAGGCCAAACTCCTCCAGCAGCTCCCTAGTTGCCGTGGGGTTTGCCAAAGGCGAAGTTGTCATGGTTGCCTCCTTAGCATGATAGCGGCGTCTTGAAACAAAAGGGCATGGACCGTGGCGGCCATGCCCTTACAGCTAAACAGCAAATTGCCGATATGGCGCTCGCGCGGTCTCTACGCCAGACGCGGGAACAGCGGATCGCCCTTCTCGACGGGCTGACCGCCGGCAAGCAGGCCCCAAGTACAAATGCCCTTGAGGTCGTCGCTCGCGGCCTCGCCCTCACAGGACAGGCGGCGCAGGGCCTCGACAGAAGTCTGGGGCATGAGCGGCATCAGCAGGTGGGCGGCGATGCGGATGGCCTCGAGCAGGTTGTAGATCACAAATGCCAGCTCGTCAGCCTTGGCCTCGTCCTTGGCAAGCGCCCAGGGCTCGGAGTCCTCGATGTAGTGGTTGGCGGCGTGGATGAGTTCCATGACCTCATCCTTGGCTCCGCCGTAATCGAGCACGTCCATCTTGGCCATGTAGCGCTCGACCAGGCCATCGGCGATCTTTGCCAGCGGGTTGTCAAACGCGTCGGCAGACGCCGGTTTAGCCGGGGCGCAGCCGTCAAAGTACTTTGCGCTCATGTTGAGCGAACGCGAAATCAGGTTGCCCCAGCTGTTGGCCAGGTCGGCGTTGTAGACCTGCTCCATGCGCTCGAAGCTGATGGCGCCGTCGGTGCCGGGGACGACGTCGGTCATAAAGTAGTAGCGATAGCCCTCAACGCCCAGCATGTCGATAACGTCCTGCGGAGCAATAGCGTTACCGCGGCTCTTGGACATCTTCTCGGCCTTGCCGGTCTCGGCATTGCGCACGGTCAGGAAGCCGTGGGCAAAGACGTGCTCGGGCAGGGCCTCGCCGATGGCCATGAGCATGGCGGGCCAAATGACGCAGTGGAAGCGGATGATGTCCTTGCCCACGATGTGGAACTGCGCGGGCCAGCGATAGGCCAGCTCGGCACGCGCCTCGTCGGTGTCGACACCGTAGCCGACGGCCGTCATATAGTTGAGCAGCGCATCGAACCACACGTAAGTCACGTGACCCTCGTCAAACGGGACCTGAATGCCCCAGTCAAAGCTCGTACGGCTCACGGAAAGGTCATTGAGGCCGCCTTCGACAAAGCTGCGCACCTCGTTCATGCGGAACGCGGGCTCAACAAAATCGGGGTGCTCGTCATAGAGCTTGAGCAGCTTGTCCTGGAACGCAGAGAGCTTAAAGAAGTAGGACTCCTCCTGCACGCGCTCGAGCGGACGGTGGCAGTCGGGGCACAGGTGCTGGCCGACGCTGCCGTACTCCTCGTCGCCCTTCTGGACCTGCGTATCGGTAAAGTAGGTCTCGTCGGGCACGCAGTACCAGCCGTCATAGCTGCCCTTATACAGGTAGCCGGACTCCTTCATGCGCTCCCACAGATACTGCACGGCGTGATGCTGGCGCGGCTCGGTGGTACGAATGAAGTCGTCGTTGGAGATCTCGAGCTTGCTCCAAAGCTCCTTGAAGTGCGGAGCCTGGCTGTCGGTCCACTCCTGCGGCGTCATGTTGTGCTTGGCTGCAGCCTCGGCGACCTTCTCGCCGTGCTCGTCCATGCCAGTCAGGAACTTGACGTTATAGCCGGCAGAGCGACGATAGCGAGCCTGGACGTCGGCGATGATGGTGGAATAAGCCGTGCCCAGGTGCGGATCGGCGTTGACGTAGTAGATGGGCGTCGTGATAAAGAACGAAGGCTTGCTTTGATCCATGGGGTTTGTCCTCCAGAAAAACGTTGCATACAGGGGATGATTCTAGCGCAAGGGCTGGATATCCTCCATCTATTGCATATCGAGCACCATGGCATAGACATCGCGCTTGCGGCGCGAGTACTTCTGCGACAGGCGCTTTGCCACCGCGGAGGCGGGCTCCCCCTCCTCGAGCGCGGCACGGATGTCCTCGCGCAGGGCTTCGTCGGGGTCTACCGCTGCGGCTCCAACCGGCACGATGCCGGACTCCTCATCCTCGCTCGGCGGCGCGACGACCAGCGCAATCTCACCCTTTACCTCGCCACGGGCGCGCAGCTCCTCGGTTAGCTGGGCGGCGGATCCACGCAAGACTTCCTCGTGCAGTTTGGTGAGCTCGCGGCAGACGGCAACATCGCGCTGGGGAAAGACCTCGGCCACGGCCTCGAGCGTCGCGACGATGCGATGTGGAGACTCGTAGAAGATGAGCGCGCCGGGGACGACGGCAAGGCGCTGCAGTCGGCGCACGCGGTCGCCGTGCTTGCGGCCCAAAAAGCCCTCGAAGAAAAAATGCTCGCAGGAAATGCCGGACGAAACGAGCGCCGTGACGCAAGCAGAGGGGCCGGGAATAACCTCGACAGGCACATCCGCCTCGCGCGCCGCCTCAACCAAAGCCTGGCCGGGATCAGACACACTCGGCATACCGGCGTCCGAGGCAAAAGCGAGGGTCTCCCCCGCCAGCAGGCGGTCGACCAGGCCGGCTGCGCGACTTGCGATCACGTTCTCGTCGCAACGAACGAGCGGCTTGGAGATGCCTAGGTGCATCAGCAACTTTGAGGTCACACGCGTGTCCTCGCAGCAGATCGCATCGGCGGCGGCAAATGCCTCGCCGACGCGCGGAGACAGATCGCCCAGGTTACCGATGGGCGTACCGACCACATAAAGTTTGCCCGTGCGGGCGCTGTTTTGCGTCATATCAACCTATTCAATCATGCCGCGCTCGAGCGTGCCGAGTGCCGCGCGGGCGTCCCATGCTGCAATACGCTTCTCGGTCTTCCACGTTTGGAAGAACCAGCCAGCCGCCGGCGCAAACGACGCCAACTGGTTGGCGATAAACACGCGCTCGTAGGCATTGCGGCCCTCGGGCGTAACCGACGAGTTGGCGAAGATCGCCGCGCCCGACCATTCGCCCACCAAAACGGGGAACCCAGTTGCGACCGCCTCTTTGAGCTCACGCTTGTTGCGCGAAATCGCCGTCGTCAGACCGCGCGGGCTCGTGATGTCGAGCGCATACTCGTCGCGGTAATGGTACAGGTGAAGGTCCATGTAGACGTTCTTGTACTTGGCGCCGCGCATAAAATGCTTCCACTCGCTGGGATGCCCCGACGACGAGAAGACGACGATCTTATCCTTGGGCATATACGAACGGACGAGCTCGTACGCGTCACGATAGAAGTTGCGCAGGTAGTGCGCCGGAATGCCATCCGTCATGGTAAAGAGGCTCTTGCGTACGCTCATCTGCGGCGTATCCAACAGCTCGATGCCCAGCAGGCTCTCGGCCTCACCATAGCGATCGGCCAGGCGCTCGAGCACATCGAGTGCAACGTGACGGCCGTTGGTGGACGAATGCCACTCGGCAACAGCCTCCGGCGTGGTGGGCGAATCGTTGGAATCGCCCTGACCGCCGGGTACAGTCGCCAGATCGAGCAGTACGCGGATGTTGTACTTGGCGGCCCACTCAATAGCGCGATCGATATAATCGACGACCGAGATGTAGGAAGCGTCGGACTCCTGCGAGCCAAAGGTATACCACGGCACCGGCAGGCGCACGGCGTTGAGACCGATCTGCGCCATACGACGAAAATCGTCCTCGCTCACAAACGTCTCGTAATGGCGACGCATGCGCTCGTTATAAGCAGCGGTGCCCATGGCCTCCTGCAGCTCGGCTGCATTGGATGCTCCGGTCGCTGCATAGAGCGACGGGGTCACCCAGGGCTCGGGAATAAACCAGCCAGAGAGATTAACGCCGAGAATCCTCTCCATCACGGCCCCCTTCGAATCGCGCAGGCCGAACCTGCATCGTATTGCATAGGAAAAGTATCGTTTTGAGTATACCCGCGCGTGCGGACAGACGACCGAACGGTCTACAAAGTGGCGCAAAAGTGGGAGGAATGTCCGGGCGGGCGAGCCCGAGATAGCGCGCCGAGATGCGCACGTGCGCCGGAAGTAGGCGGCCGGAAAGCGCATCCCGTTTTTCGCAAAAGACTGGGATGCATTTTCCGTTCGAGGCCTCAACCGGAAAATGCATCCCGTTCTGAGCGCGGGATCTGGGACGCAGTTTCCGCCAAAGACCGCAAAAGGAAAGCAGGCTTATAGGACAAAATGTGTGTCCCGATAGAACACCCGTTTCCATCCATTAATCCAGCCAGAACGGGTACGGGTCCCTGTGGTGGAGGTC
>UROA01000017.1 GCA_900549355.1 uncultured Collinsella sp.
GGATCTCCATACGCTTGGCCTTGGTCTCCAGGTAGGTGGAGTAGTTGCCCTTGTAGGGATAAAGGTGACCGCGGTCGACCTCGCAGATCCACTCGGCAACGTTATCCAGGAAGTAGCGATCGTGCGTGACGGCAAGCACCGCGCCCTGGTAGTTGTGCAGGAAGTGCTCGAGCCACAGGATCGATTCGGCGTCCAGGTGGTTCGTGGGCTCGTCGAGCAGCAGCAGGTCGGGAGCCTCGAGCAGCAGCTTGCACAGGGCCACGCGACGGCGCTCGCCGCCGGAAAGCACGTTAACCGGCATGTCGGAATCGGGCAGCTGCAGGGCGTCCATGGCCTGACCGAGCTTGGAATCGATATCCCAGCCGTCGGCGGCGTCGATCTCGTCCTGGAGCTTGCCCATCTCGGCCATGAGGGCATCCATGTCGCAATCCGGGTCGCACATCTCCTCGCCGATCTTATTGAAGCGATCGACCTTGGCGATCATATCGCCAAACGCCATGCGCACGTTCTCGATGACGGTCTTGTCGTCATCGAGCGGCGGCTCCTGCTGCAGGATGCCCACAGTGTAGCCGGGGGTGAGCCTGGCATCGCCGTTGGAGACCTCCTCGATGCCGGCCATGATCTTGAGCAGGGTCGACTTGCCCATGCCGTTGGGACCCACAACGCCGATCTTGGCACCGGGGTAGAAGCTCAGGGTCACGTCGTCAAGGATCACCTTGTCGCCATGGGCCTTGCGAGCCTGATACATCTGGTAGATAAACTCAGCCATATGCCTGTTTTATCCTTTCTACCTGCTGTTTTCCTATTCTTGTTTCGCTTTAGTGGAAACGAAATGAGGAAACCAGCTCTGAAACTTAACGAAAAAGGGGCATGGTTGCCCATACCCCCTAATACTACCTGGGAAAAGTTCCCCCGGAACATACTATGAACTGCGTACGCTAGTTTTCCGCAACCTTAGCGAGCGGCTCGCTGCGATTTGCGCCACAGCAGATACGAGTAGACGTAGACGGCTCCAACCGAACCAAACGCCAGAACCGCAATCACCGCGGCGACGACTTCACTCGAAAGCACGCTGCCTGCCACGCCCATCACAATCAGGCCAAAGCCCAGCACCATAAAGCAGGCACCGCCAAAGCGCTGCGTACGGCGCCAGTTCTCGGGATTGGCAAGCGCCCAAGGCGTCTTGATACCGAGCGTATAGTTCTGCTTCACACGCGGCAAGTAGTTGCCTACGCCGATGAACAGCAAACCGACAACACCGGAAATCAGCACGTTAACCGAACCGACCGCCGGCACCACGCCCCAGACCGTAAGCTCTCCCAGCCAGCTTATGGCGCACATGAACAAGGTGAAGGCGATTACGAAGCCCTGATAGAACTTGCCCGAGGTTCGATATGCCTCACCTTTGGGATCGATGCGCGGCACCACGCAGAACATTGCGAGAAGCACCAGAGGCAATGCGCCGAGCGCCGATGCCATCCAGCTGGGACCCCAACCGTCGACGGCGCCGTTCGCGCCCCAGTGCGTGGGAATCTGCCCGGGCAAGCTCGGCATCACCATGAGGTGCGCTACGACATTGGCGACGCACAGAGCGATCAGCGCAATCCACACACGCCGCGATACCCCCGTGGGGTGAATGCCCTTGTTTTCGTTATTCATCCTTATCACCTTCCGTGTTTGTAAAGCCCATAAACCAACCGATCAAGTCCTGCATGACGGTGGTGTTTAAGCTGTAAACGATGTTTTGGCCATGACGTTCGTCGGTCACCAACCCGGCGTTTTTGAGCGTCGCCAAGTGATGGCTCAACGACGGCTTGCTGATGTCAAAATGTTCGGCAAGCTCCCCGGCCGTGCGATTGCCCTCGCGCAGCAACTCCAAAATGCGCCGTCGCGTTGGATCGGCAAGCGCCTTAAAACCCTCTCCCGGCATAAGACCTCCTTTCATCATCTCTCATGACGCGCACACTATACTCGATATTTAGATGTTTGTCTAACTATCTAATCTAACACTCAAAAAAAATAGCCGCCATCGCGTAATGCGAAGACGGCCACTTCTCACGCTACAAACGTGTTTCGGAGTTGGTCAACCCGCGGCAACGGGTGCCATCTGCTTCAATCTTATGCGAATCCCGATCCCATTTCAACAAGCTCCAAGGGCTCAAATGGAATCGCAATAATACCTATAATGGCGATAGCTAAAACACGACCGACTCCCCATCGGAGGATATCTATGACCGAAACCGCAGCCGCAGCCCCCATCGAGACACGCGACACCAAGCTCGAGATCATCATGGGCCGCGAGGCACTCGACAAGCTCGCCGATGCTACGGTGCTGGTGCTCGGCTGCGGAGGCGTGGGCTCCAACTGCTGCGAGGCACTCGCCCGCGGCGGCATCGGTCATTTCGTCATTCTGGATAAGGACGTCATCGCGCCCAGCAATATCAACCGTCAGGCCATCGCCTTTCACAGCACCATCGGAAAGCGCAAAGTCGACGTCATGGAGGCTATGATTCACGACATCAACCCTACCGCTACCGTCATCAAACGCACCGAATACCTGCTGAGCGACAACATCGATGATTTCTTCGCGAGCGTTTTGGAGCAGACGGACGGCAAGCTCGACTACGTCGTCGACGCCATCGACACCATCTCGGCCAAGCTCACCATTGCCAAATATGCTCAGGACCACGACATCCGTTTGGTTAGCTCCATGGGCGGGGCCAACAAGCTCCATCCCGAGTGCCTCCGCTTTGCCGACATCTTCGATACGGTACGTGACCCCATGAGCCGCATCATGCGCAAAGAATGCAAGAAGCGCGGAATCAAGAGCCTGCACGTGCTGTTTAGCTGCGAGGAATCGGTTAAGACCCAACCCCGCGACCCTTCCAACATCCACGAGCGTACCGAACTCGGAACCGCCAGCTTTATGCCGCCCATCATGGGTCAGATGATTGCCGGCGAGGTTATCCGCCAGATCAGCGGGCGCGGCACTGAGCGCGTGCGCGCTGATGGCCAGCGCCTGGACTAGTGGAGCGCGCCGAGATGGGGCCCCAGTTAATTGATGCACACTGCCATCTTGATTTAATGGCTCACCCGGACGCCGTTGCCGATGAGGCGACGGCACTGGGCTTGGGTCTATTTGATTGCGGCGTCGATCCACGCGACTTTTCGGCCGCAAACGAGCGTGCCCGTCGCCAACCAGGCATCATCGCCGGCATTGGGCTTCACCCCTGGTGGCTCGCCGACGGCCGCTGTGGTTCTACCGAAGTCGATCTGCTTTGCGAAGTTGCCGCCCAAGAGCGCCACATCGGCGAAGTCGGACTCGACTTTTCCGAGCGCTTTGCCGGAAGCGAGTCGCTGCAAATACAGGCACTTGACCGGCTCTGCGATGTGCTCGTGCAGCGTCCTCTTGCCGGGCGCGTGATATCAATTCACGCCGTTCGTTCGGCAGGAACCGTACTGGACACCCTCGAATCGCACGGATTACTCATCCCAAACCCCGACTCCCCCGTTATCATCTTCCACTGGTTTAGCGGTACTTCGAACGAACTCGTCCGCGCGCGTAATGCGGGCTGCTATTTTTCCGTCAACGAGCGTATGCTCGCCACCAAGCGCGGTCGCGAATACGTACGACAGATTCCACTCGACCGTTTACTGCTCGAGACCGATGCACCGGCGGAGGCAAACGCAGAAACAAGCGCGCAGTCGCTCATTAGATCACTCACAAGGGCCTCAGAACGCATCGCCTCACTCAAAAACTGTGACGCAAAGCGCATCGAGTCGGCAGATTTAGCAAATGCGCACGCTGTTTTTGACCTTCGCTAACCCCTGTGGGCTAAAATGCCAAGGGACATGCGAATCGCACAACGCAGTCCCTATTGGTAGGCAGTACAATTCGGCAGCATTACACCAATTCGTGCATGAGATCACGGTTGCGTGCATACAATTCGTCGAAGATATGACGGCGCGACGCATATAACTCGTGGGCAGTCATATCGGGCACGATTGTTTGCGCAACGCCAAGGACTCGGGCGAGTTCATCCCATGATGCATAGGCGCCACCTGCGAGAGCTGCCATGATGGCATCACCGAAGCATGCACCCACCGTAACCTTGGCAACCGAGACCTCGCGCCCGCATACGTCGGCGATAGCCTGCATCCAAACTGGATTCTTGGTTCCACCTCCGACAAGCATAATGCGCCCAATTGGCAGTCCATGCTCTCGCTCGATAATGTCGACATGGGATGCAACGGTATACGCGACGCCTTCCAAGGCGGCGCGAACCATATGGGCTCGCGTATGCCTTCCGGTCAGGCCAAAGAAGACGCCACGCGCCTCGGGATCGTTGAGCGGAGTACGCTCCCCCGCAAAGTACGGCAGACACAGGAGCCCATCGGCACCCGGCGCCACATCGGCGGCATCATGCGCCATAACCGAATAGGCATCGGGACCACCGTGGCCCTCGGCCTCTACGGCGTCGCGATACAGCTCTTGGCGCAGCCACGATGTGAGTGCGCCCGCCGTATTGGTCCCCGCGCAGATCCCGTAAGTTCCGGGAATGATAAACGTCCCCGGCCACAGGCGGGCATCATCGATCATATGATCAGCTAGGTAGATGAAATACGCCGTACTCCCCAACTGAACCATCATATCGCCGGGACGGAATACACCCGTCGAAATGGCCTCGGCACCAGAATCGCCCGTTCCCACTAAGACAGGTGTCCCTGCCGCGAGCCCCGTCGCCTCAGCCGCACGCCGCGTAATCACCCCGGCAATATCGGTAGCCGACATTACCTCCGCCATCTGGTCAGGCCGGCAGAAACGAGCACATTCCCGAGCATCAACCTTCCAGGTGTAGCGGTCGTATAGGGGAAGAAAATCCTCCGCCAAATAACGGTCCACCGTAAAACGCCCCGTCAACTTTGCGCATAGAAACGATGACGCCGTCAGGAACTTCGCGGCACGTTCGTGCACCTCGGGCATATTCTCCTTAAACCACAAGATCTTGGGAGCAATATCTGACGAACAGGGATCGTGCCCGAAAAGCTCGCGTGCGCGATCTGACCCATATTCGGAAAGAAGCTCGTCAATCTGCGGCTTCGAACGTGCATCGACTCCATACAAAATCGCGGGCGCCAGCGCGTTGCACTCGGTATCGACCGGCACACAGTCGCAACCCAATGCGGAAAGGCCCACGCATCCGATCTGTGCCGCGTTAACCCCCGATCGCGCCACCAGCTCGCGCGACAAGCGGCAAAAATCGCCCCACCAAACTGCCTCCGCATCATGCTGGTACCATCCGTCACACGGGTTGTCCGTCTCATGTCCACAAGAGGCTTGGCAAACGATGTTGCATCGATCATCGATTAAAACGCCTTTAGAGGCGCTTGTCCCAATATCAATACCCAGATAGAGCGCCATGGGTGCCTACTCCCCTCGCGCCGTACGAGCGGCAGCCATAAAACGAGCTACCCGCTCAACATCAACCGGGGCATCCAGCTTTCCGTCGCGCGTTAAGCAGGTGCCGACAAACGCGCCATCGTAGTGAGCAAATACGTCAGCCACGGTATTTTCGCGACAACCGGTGCCACATACCACGGGTACTTCGCCAACACGCTCGCGGACTTCATCGGCAAGCTCGCCCGAAGCGCCACGACCGGCAGCCGAACCGCCGATGACCATTGCATCCGGAAGGCAATTAAAGAGAAGTGAATCGGCAATGTCCGCAGTCGTGCGGTCGTTGAGATAAACCTCCCCCTCGCTCGTGATGAAGTGAAAAAGCTTGAGGTCGTCCAAGCGCAGCGCCGCCTTGCGACGCATGGTGTGAGCGAAATCTCGGTTAATCAGCCCAAGATCACCGGCCCAGGCACCGCAAAAATTGCAGCGTGTGAACTGCGCGTCGACGGCAGCGCACAGCTCGATTGTGGCATCACCGTCGTAAATAGCCTCAGCTCCCCAAGGGGTCGACAGATCATGGGATAGAGCCCCGATTACATAGCCCATCGATGCAAGGGTTGAGGGAGAAACGTGCTGCTCATAGGGCATCGAGAGCTCATTGGTAATCAAAATGCCATCGACACCGCCCTGCTGCAACGCCTCGAGATCGCGCTTGGCAGCTTCCACGACCTGCGACACGCTTCCGCCCGGGTAATACAGTGGATCGCCCGGCAGAGGACGCAGGTGCAGCATTCCGATAACCGGCTTTTCGGTCTTGAACATCGAAGTTAGAAACGACATAACGTGCTCCTTCATAGGGTTATTGCAGGGACGTTACTCCCCCAGCACCTCGACGTACACTTTTCGCTTCTGCGGACCGTCAAACTCCGCAAGATAGATGTTCTGGGCACCTCCACACACGATGTGGCCATCTTGGACGGGAAAGAAGCAACTGTTTCCACAAATCATGCTCTTGATATGCCCACAGGAGTTGTTGCCGGTGGCTCCATAGCTCGGCAGGAAGTGTGCGTGCGCGTAGGGGGCATCGAGTGGGGCGATGCGATCGAGCGTCTCCATAAGATCCGTCTCCACGCAGGGCAGTCCCTCGTTTACCACGATTCCACAGGTCGTATGCGACAAAATAATCGCTGCCAAGCCATTGGTCACCGAGCTGCGTTCGATGGCGGCGTGCACGTCCTCGGTAATATCGATGAACTGGTCCGGAGCAGTCGATAGATAGCTCAATGTCTCGAGCGTCACCATGTTCACTCATCCCCTTCAAGAAAACGCAGGGCATTACCCCAGTAGAGCCTTTCTCGCGCATCATCGCGCATGGGCACGGTATCGAGCGCCCGCTTGAGTTTGAACGCACGGAAGCGCGGCGTATTGCTGGCGAACATCACTTGATGCGATAACGCGCGCTCATACCACAGCGGCCCCATATCGACCGTGAAAAGACGCTGCATCATCTCCTCGGGCGAATCGATGTAAGTGATAGAGGTGTCCGTGTAGCAGTTGGGATACTTGAGCAGCATCGCCACGGTCTCGCGCACCCAGGGCCAGCCAAAGTGGGTCAAACTAAAACGCACATTTGGATGCGTTGCGATTGTGTGCTCAAATGCAAGCGGGTTACTGCGCGAGAGCTCTGCGCCCGGCTCCCAAGACATACCGGCATGGAAAACCACCGGCTTGTTATAGCGCTCGCACAGCTCGTAAAGCGGCTCAGCCACAGCATCATCGGGGTCAAAACCCTGCTTTGCCGGATGCAGACAAAGCCCCTTTGCCCCCAGCTCGGTAAAGGCGCGCTCCAATTCGCCTGCGGCACTGCTCACCCGCGGATCTACGCTCGCAAATCCCCACAGACGATCGGGATGCGCGGCAACCAGCATGGCAATCTGGTCATTGGTGCCAAAATGCCCTCCGCATGCCGTGGTTACATCGAGCGGCATGAGCAAGCTCTTCTGCACATCGCAGACGTCCATCTCAACTTGAAGCTCGTCCCAATCCATGGGACCCATATGCCCCATACCAAATTCTCGTGACCAAAAACCGAATCCATCAGGCTCATCACCCGGCGTACAGATCTCGCCGTAGAGCATGGGCTGAACCAACATGTCGATAACCATTTCGTACTCCTTTCCAGGCATTTGACCCTAGTACGGCTCAAACGAACCAATCACTCGGGACGACAGCTCAGCGCCCGCCTTCATACACGCCGGAATATTAAGGCCATCGATCACGCCCTTGGTAAACCCGGCAATATACGAGTCGCCGGCACCCACGGTATTAACGACCTTCTCCGCCGGTACGATCCCGCACTCATAGAAGCGCTCACCGTCATAGGCAATGCTCCCCTTCTCGCCAAGCGTGGCAACCGCAACGCGCGGTCCCAATTCCTGCACGTGGCGTACCCAGTCCCGCAGCTCAGGAGTGCCCTCTTCAAACGACATGAACGCATAGTCTACGTAAGGAAAATGAGCCTCGCATGCATATTCGGGATCCTGGCTGAACACCGAGAAGTCCATAACCACCGTCTTGCCCGCATCATGCCATTCGGGCAGGAGGTCCAAACAATTGCCAAACAGGTCGGTATGAATGATGTCATGCTCTAGGATAAACGCCCGGTCGTCTTCATTCGGTCGATATGTCTCCATTACGCCATCGATTGCCTCGAGATGCACGCGATCGACGCCGTCTTTCAATGCCATGAGCATCACCGAGGTGTCGCCATCTTCCACCCGCAGATGTGAGATATCGAACCCCTCAGCGGCCAGCGCCTCTCTCATCTTGTCTCCGTACTCGTCCTTGCCGACAACCGACACGGCGGATACCGAAACGCCCATTCGTGCAAGATGGATACCCCAGTCAATGCCATTACCAGTCGGATAGAACACGCCGATGTTTTGATAGACGTCCGCGCAGCAAAAACCAGCCGCACACGCTTTAATACCCATGGTCTTCTCCAATGTTCAAAAGGGGACCCGCCACATGGCGAGCCCCCTTTTCGCATTCCGCTTATTGTTTTGCATCGGCCGTCCAAGGCCTCGTAGCCAGACCGCCGTACGCTTTCTTAAGCTATTCGACGATTGGTGCTCCGTGGCCCCAAGAACCTTCCATACCGCACACGGTCGAGGCAAACCCGGCAGCAAAGTCGAGCGCGCGCTCGATGGCCTCGGCGCCATCCTCACCGCGCTTGGCGGAATCGAGATAGCACATCAAAAACGAGGTGAGGAACGAGTCGCCCGCCCCCATGGTGTCCTTCATGTCCGTTACCGGTTTAGCCAGCTGGCGGTAATAACGCTCGCCGTCGTAAGCAATGCAGCCCTCGGCGCCCGCCGTAGCCGACACAAAACGCGGACCCAGGCCCTTCACCCATGCCAGACGCTCGCGAATCTCGTCCTCACTCGCGGCATCCGCCGCACTAAAGAAAGCGAAATCGACGTAGGGCGCAATCTGCTCGTAGTACTCGTCGGTGGAGTCGTCCGAAAAGTCAAAAGAGACCGTGACGCCCGCAGTCTTCAGCTTGGGCAGCTCGCGCTCGGTAAAGCAATAGTTGCCCGAATGAACCACATCGAACTGCTTCATGTACGAAAGGTCAAAGCGATCGAGGACATAGCGCGCATCGCCACGGATACCGCCCTCGTTGGAGCCGAGGAAGACACGGTCACCGTCAACGACGGTCACGCGAGCCGCTCCGTTCTCGCCAATCATCTGCTCGCACTTGTCAAGCTCGATACCTTCATCCTCGAGGCTTGCAATGACATGCTCGGCAGCGGCGTCATTGCCAAAAATGCCCATGTATGCGGAGCGTGCGGCACCGCATTTCTTGGCATAAACGGCGAAGTTCACCGCATTGCCGCCGGGATACATGGTGTGGATATGCTCGTAGCGATCGACGACGTTGTCGCCAAATCCGAGCGCGTTAACGTTAAATGCCATGGCCTTTGCCCCTTCTAGTACTCGACAACACCCATATAGCGACGGAAATCGGGATCGTGATCAAACACCTTGCCGCGTGCAGCACGCAGCTCGCAGTTCATGGCGTAGAACAGCACCGGGTCCAGATAGGCACGGACGCTCGCCGGCACGGCTTCCATACCGTACTCCTTGGCATCGAGCACCATCAGCGTATCGGTATGCGTCTTAAGGAACGCCAGGGCGCGCTCGTCCATAGCACGGCACTCGCTGGAGCCCATCTGCAGGAAGTAAAAAACGCCATCCTGAGTAGCCTCGAAGGGACCGTGGAAGTACTCGGCAGAGTGGATGTAGCTACAGTGCTGCCACTGCATCTCCATAAGAGAGCAGATAGCGAAACCGTAGGTCTGGCTAAAGTTGGGACCGCTGCCCAGAATGTAGAAGAACTCGTGCTCCTGGCAAAGCTTGGCAAAGCGATCGCCCAGCTCGGCATTTACCTTCTCGCGTGCCGGGGGAAGAATCTTATCCATCTCGGCGATACCGGCATACATATCGGCAAGATCGGCGTAGCCCTCCTGCTGATCGAGCAGCTCGGCCGCAAGCGACAGCGAAATGCCAGCGGGGACCTCGGCCTGCGGCACGCCCTCGCCCCACGGGTAGACCCACGTGGTCCACTTGCCGGTGTCGATCTTAGATCCAGCGTTGTCGGTCTGGGCGATCACCGTAGCGCCGGCAGCAAGGGCAATCTCGCAGCCCTCGACGACCTCGGGGGTGTTGCCACTGTGGCTACAAGCGATGACCAGGGACTTCTCGCCCAGACGACGCGGACGCATGATATCGAACTCGCGAGCCGTATAGATATACGAAGTGAAGGTGGTTGCCTCGCGCTGCAGAAGCTCATGGGCCGGGATCAAATCGATCATGGAGCCACCGCAAGCAATCCAGTAGACGCTGTCGAACTTGCCTTTCTCGGCAATTGCCTCTTTGATCAGATCGTGTGCGTTCATATCCAGTTCCTTTCTTATTTGGCCCGCAATCAATGACGTTGGTTGCGTGGCCGATGGTTGTTTTAGTCAATCAGATATTTCTCGAATGCGGCCATGTTCTTGGCATCTGCCGCCGCCGGATCATCGTAGTAACGACCGTCCGTGATTTCCTGGCCCAGCATGCCGTCGAAACCATGGGCGTTGAGCGTGGCGACGAAGGCGTCCATATCGTGCTTGCCATCGCCCCACACCAGATGGCCATACGGGTCACCGTCGATAAAGTGCATCTCGTGAATTGCCCCATCACCAAAGGCGGCAAACCAGTCCTCGAGCGTCTCGCCTGCAACGCCCATCGCGGTTGTATCAACCATGGGCTGTAAGTACGGGCTCGCGACCTCGTCAATCATGCGCTTCGCATCGGAAACCGTCGTCACAAGGTTGCTCTCCTCGGGACGCAGGCTTTCCATCGTAAGCACCAGACCGTGCTCGCCGGCATACTCCGCCAGAATGGACAAGTGCTCGCGGCTGCGCTTCCAGGCTTCCTCGCGGTCCTCGTCCCAGTCGCCCCAGCCCGAGTTGATGGACATGCGGTCGCACCCAAGTACCTCGGCAAGCTCAATGCCGTGCTTAAAGTACGCCAAGCTGCGCTGTTCATGCAGCGGTTTGCGTGCGCAGTACTGCCAAGGATAGACAACATTCTCGGGACACAGAGTACGATACCTAAGCCCACGGTCTGCAGCCTTTTTCGCCAGGACCTCAGCTTCAAAGTAGCCCGTGTGGTCGAGCGTCACATGCGGCTCCGCACACCACAGCTCAATGGACTCAAAGCCCAAACGCTGCTGCACATCAAGGAAGTAATCGAGCGACCACATGATGTAGTGGATATTCATGCCCGCAATCTGTTCGCGGTGCAGCGTCGGTTTGGATTCAGACATCTTATGCCTCCTTATTTCGATCGAACACGATTTGTCCGTCCGACATCGTCATGTCAACCGCAAGATCGCGTGCGTCGCGATAATCGAGGTCGAACACATCCCGATCGAGCACGCAGATATCGGCAAGCTTGCCAACCTCGAGCGTACCCAGCTCGTCTTCGCGCATCAGGTCGTACGCGCCCCCGGCAGTCCAAGCGCACAAGAGCTCGACAAGCGTCAGCGTGTTGACCTCATTCACGGGCAGTCCGTCGTCGAAGTATCCGCCGCACGCACTGTAGATTGACTCGCCCAAGCTCGGAATCAACAGCGGCAAATCCGTGCCACAGCACACTGTGCATCCGGAATCTTCCATGCCGCGGCGATTCCAGCTGTGCAAAAGTCGCGTCTCGCCAATTTGTCGACGCATCATCGACAGGCAATCCTCGCGCCGGTCCAGCGTCAGAATCTGCGGATAGACCTCGCAAATTCCACCTAACTTGCCAAACTTGACAAGATCGGTCGGGTCAGAGTTCTCGAGATCGGTAATCGCATGGCGACGAAGCATCCGTCCATGCTCGTCTCGAGGCAGCGAGGCATAGAGCGCCACGGTGCGACGAACGGCGCCATCGCCCTGGCAATGCAAGGAATATCGGAAGCCGTCAGCATCAATTGCACGCAGCTCGTTCTCAATCAGATCCCACTCTGGCTCCTCGACGACCGTCTTGCCGGCAGCGCCCGCATCGGCCGTGTCCTCATAGGGATCAATCATCTCGGCAAGCCCCGCCCATACGCCGCGATCGGTCATACGGTTGAAGCCAGAAAAACGAACGAACGGTCCCCGGAAGCGCTCTCGCGCCTCGCGGGCATATGCCAGATTTGCACCGGCACCCACCGGCTGCGACATCATAGAGACGCGAACCGTCAGCTCACCAGATTCCTCACGGCGAGCCATTTCGTCGGCAAAGCCGTAGTAGTCATCAAACGCCATCTCCTTGATGGCGGTAACGCCGCGCTCGTTAAGCATGCTCATGTAGTCCGAATACCCGGCACGCACCTCGGGCAGCGCGAGGAAATCGCTCATCATGCGCCAGATCTTCTCGGCATAGCACGCCTGGGGTGTAAAGCCGTATCGCGCACTGGCGGCAGCATTGAGAACGCAGGTCTCCGCACCCGGTGTAAAGCAGACGACAGGGATATCGCCAAAACAATCGTCAAACACAGCTGCCGTATTTGCGTTCTCGGCATCCGATGCCAACGTTTCGGGTAGGTTGTGGCCAAAAGCCGCCGCGCAATCCGGATGATCTTCTTTCCATGCACGCAAGAGCGACACGGCCTCTTTGGCATCATCGATGCCGGACAGATCAGTCCCCAACGTCCGCAGCGCCCAACCTGTATAGAAGGTATGCACATCGATCAGGCCGGGCATGACAGTGCGGTCGCCCAGGTCAACTACCTCGTCCGCCTGGGTCAAATACGAAGCTACCTCACACTTGGTGCCAACAGCCTCAATTCGATTGCCACGGACCGCTACGAAACCTTCAAACGGCAGGTCCCCCGTACCGGTAAAGACGCTCTTAGACGTCAGGACCGTCAAACGATCAGACATCACAACCACCTACACCGGAAGCATGCCAGAGATTGCCGTTACAATCACGCCAAAGACGACCATGAAAATGAAGAACTTCCAAATGGTCTTCCACCATTGGCCAAACGAAATCCTAGCCACGGCAAGACCAGCGACCGTCATGCCCGCCACGGGGCTGATGGTGTTGATGGTCTGGTTGGCAAACTGGAGCGCGGTGACGGCCGCCTCGGGATTGAGGCCCATGAGCTCGGTCAGGGGGCCCATAACGGGCATGGTGAGCGCCGCCAGGCCAGAACTCGAGGGAACCAGCAAAGAGAGCAGGCCAAGGACGATATACATAAACGTGGTGTAGACGGCGGCGGGTGCACCGGCGAGCGCGGTAGCGAGCGCCTGGAGGATGGTGTCGATGATCATGCCGCCCTCGGCGATGACCAGAATACCGCGAGCGATACCGATAACGATGGCAGCGTACGCAAAGTCGGCGAGACCCTTAACGAACTCCTCTGCGATTGTCTGCTGGTCAAGGCCGCCCAGGATACCGGCAAGCAAGCCCATGCCAAGGAACACGGCGGAAATCTCATTCATGTACCAGCCCTGGGTAACAAGACCCCAGACGATAATGCCCATACCGCAAGCAAAATCGATAAGCACGAGCTTCTGACGGATAGTGAACTCTTCCTCGATGGAGGCATCGGTCACGGAAAACTCAATACGCTTGAGCTTATCGTCCTCGTACACAATGGACGACTCGGGGTTTTTCTTGACGCGCATGGCGTAGCGCATGGCCCATGCGATACCGACGGCAGTGAAGATGACCCAAGAAACGGCGCGCAGCCACAGTTGCGGATTACCCTCGATGCCAATGATGCCTTGGGCGATCAAAACATTAAACGGGTCGATGGTCGAAGCACAATATCCCAGGTTAGGACCAAGGAAGCAGATGATGAATGCCGTCATCGAGTCATAACCGATACCCATCATGATGGGAATGAAGATGGCATAGAACGGCAGGGCTTCCTCAGACATACCAAACGTAGTGCCGCAAATGGACAGCAATGTCATCGTGATGGGAATGATGAGGATGTCCTTGTTCTTGAGCTTTTTAATCACACGGCTCATGCCGGCATTCAAAGCGTTGGTCTTGGTGATGATCGCGAACGATCCGCCAATCAATAAGACGAACGCAACGACGTCGGCAGCCTCTTGGATACCCTTGGTGGGCGCTTGCAGAACCGCGAAGATATCCTGGCCCAGATTGATGGTCTCGCCGGTCTCGGAATCGGTGTAGTTCTTATCGACCTGTTCATAGGTTCCAGCAACGGCGACTTCACGCTCGCCCGCCGCTGTCGAAATCGTCTTGCGCTGATACTGACCAGAGGGAACGATCCAAGTCAGGACCGCAAAGACAACGATCAGCAAGAACATGATCGTATAGACATGCGGTAATTTGAACTTAAAACGTCTGTTTGTCTTCTTCGCCTTCGTATCTGACATAGATACCTCCAAAGAACTCGAGACTGCATCGCATCTCGCTTCAACGTTTGCATAAGGCAAACGTTCTATGACGTCCCATAGATTACCAGCAGCTTTTTCCTTCATCAAGATAATTTCAAACTGATTGCCGCAACGCGGTTGAACGGTTGTGTTCGCGCCGTGAACGGTATGGAAACGCCCGGTGAGATGATCCACCGGGCGCTTCCATTCGCAATGTCCTAGATGTCAAAAACGTAGCGAGACCCAACGATCCGCTGACGACCGATGATAAACGGCCGCCGCTGCTCATCGAAAAAGAAGGCTTCCATATAAAACAAGGGTTCGCCAACGGGAACTGCCAACAGCCGAGCGACCTCGGGCGACGCGCACGCGATCTCGAGCGTGCACGGGTCGGTAAACGCGGGCGTGCGGCCCGTTCGGTTGCGCACGAACTCAAAAATGGATTGGTTAGATAGAGGTGCCGTTGATAGATAGGCGTTGTCCTCGTAAACGTATATGTTGTTCTCGAGCATGACGGGGACTCCATCGGCAGTACGTACACGCTCAACGCAAATCAAATCAGTTCCAACGGGAACACCAAAGAACTGCGCTTCGGTAGAATCTGCTGGCAGTATCTTTCTCGAAATGACACACGCCCCCGGTTCCATTCCGTTAACGCGACATGCGTCCGAAAAACTCTGGACGTCATCCTTCTGGCGAATCTTGCGCTTGAGCTTGGGGGCATTGACGAACGTGCCTTTCCCCTGTCGTTTCGTTAGATAGCCCTGCTGGACGAGCTCCTCAATAGCGCGTCGCACGGTAACGCGGCCAACTTTATAGCTCTCAGCCAATTCGAATTCGTTGGGTATCCGCGCGCCTGACTTGTAGGCGCCGGAGTTGATTTCGTTTTTGATGATATCAATAACCTGTTGGTACAGCGGTATCGCTGCTTTACCGTCAGTTGGCCCTTCAGTCGGTGGCATATACCCTCTCCCAGCACAATTAATTCTAAAACGGGCTTAAGGGCATTCAACAAGCCCTTAAGCCCGCATTAGCTTAAAGTATGCTAGGTGTCGCACCAAAATGTTGGCTATTTACTCATCAGACCCGAAAAACGCGCAACTACCGCGCTCCTAAGAAAGCGTGAGCAGCTCCGGCAGCTGGTCGATAATCTTGTCCGCGGCATCCTGGCTAAAGCCAAAGCGTTCCTCGCGCTTGGCAATGACTGTCAGGCCGGCTCGCTTGCCGGCAGTGATGCCAGGCACCGAATCCTCAACGCAGCAGCAGCGATTCGCGGGCAGCCCCAGCAGGTCCAGCGCATGCAGGTAGATGTCGGGCTCGGGCTTGCTCTCCTTAAACTGCTCGCCGCTCACCACATACTCAAAGGCATCCGACAGCCCGCACGCATTGAGCACTTCCTCGATGCTAACCATGGGAGACGAGCTGGCAAGCGCCACGCGAACGCCACGGCGCGGCAGCTCTCGAATCGTATCCACGGCGCCTGGGTTAATCAAAGCCTGATAGTCGCGCGGACGCTTATGCGCCCACTCGTCCCAACGGATCAACGCTTCCTCGCCAGTTAAATGCCCCTTCCCGGCGCGCTCAAACCAATCGACCAGCATACGCAGGAAGAACTGATGCGAGGTACCAACCTGCCCGTTCAACTCCTCTTGAGTCAGGTTAAGCCCAAGCTCCTTGGCAAACGCGGCAGTCTCGCCCAGGTAGTAATACTCGGTATCGACAATGACGCCGTCCATGTCAAAGATAACGGCGTCGAACGGAAATGCGGACACGGCACCCTCCCTAACAAAAGGGCGCCCGCAAGCGGACGCCCGAGCCATGCACTATCGGCGATTCTAACCCAGCAGCTTATCCAGCGCCACCGCAATGCCGTCTTCGTTATTATTGGCGGTCACCATCTGGGCCACAGCCTTGACCTCATCGACGGCGTTGCCCATGGCAACACCGGTTCCGGCCCACTCAATCATGGACTTGTCGTTCTGGCCGTCGCCAAACGAGACGACCTCGCTGGCATCGATGCCGAGCTTGGGCAGGGCACCCTCGAGCGCGCGGGCCTTGTCGATACCAGGCGCCGTGTACTCAAAGTACCAGTCGGCCGTAAACATGCCCGAAAGCGTCTGGGTAAAGGGCGCATACATCTCCTCGTAATGCGCCTGCAGGTAGGCCGGATCGCCTGCCGTCAGCAGCTTGTCTACGGGATAAGTGTCCACGACCTCATGCAAGCTCTCGACCTCGCGGATCTTAAGGTCGCAGGCATCGCGCTCGTATTTGACGATATTCTTCTGCGAGCCGTCCGGCAGTGTAATCATGCAGCGATACGAGTCCTCTACATGCAGGTCGCGCCCGAGCGAGATCATGGGGATCACATCATAGTTTTGCAGGTGATCAATCAGACGGTGCAGTTCGTCAGCTGGCATGGCCTGGTCAAAAAGGACCTCATCGGTCTGAGCGTCGACAACATGCGCGCCATTGAAAGCGACTAGCAGACCGTCATGGTTTTGGAGGTCAAGCTCCTGTGCCAGAGCATGTAGCCCCCATGCGGGACGACCCGAAGCCAAGATGAGCTTAATGCCCGACTCCTGCGCCGCGAGCAGCTTTTCGCGCGTACGCGGGCTGATCACCTTCTGATCGTTGGTGAGCGTACCATCGATATCCATTGCGATGGCTTTAATTGCCATATGTGCCTCCTTGCATCGTTTTTATCGCGCACTATCTTATCCGAGCCGGGGCACGTTCGCACGGCGCGCGTATGACGGTTGCAAAACCACCCCATTTGAAACAAAGACAAAAAAGTACTTGCAAAGACGCGTTCCGACATATAAGTTGATAAAAGACCGCCGTTGCGGTTTTAAGTAGATCGAGCATATGAAGTTTGAGTTTTAGCGTGTAAGAGAAGGAAGATCGGCAAAGTACAACCCCAAACGCAATGACAACTTAATGAGGTAACTGCCACATGTGAGGCACCCAGGGCATTGCTGTCTCGATTTTGAGCACGATGCCTTCCGCCTTGCATGGGCCGTTCCATCCCGCCCCTGCAGCAACTGCCTCACGGGCTCATTGAAAACCGTATAGCACCCCAACGTCAGCACATCACCCACGGCAAGCACATCACTCACGACAACCAACACATCAACAAACAGCACGAACATCAACCGATTGGAGAAGCTATGACAAACCACCACGCTGAAGACGGCGATAAGAAAAGCATTCTGGATGCCCGCATTGAGCGAGCATATGCAAACGAATATGACGCCGCCTTTGCCGCCGCGACCATCAAGAACTACGCGTCGCTACCGCTCGCGACGATCTTGGCCGACCACCCCCAACTGCTGAAGCGCTGCACAAAGATCATGGGCGACCCCGACATTCGCAAGCTGACAGACCCCTATGCCCCAAAACGCGATAACGATTCGTACGTTCTTACCGTAGGCTGCCTAGCCCATATGCTTACGGCGCTCGACACGAAACTCAAGCTCGAATGGGAACCCGACGAGCGTCATGAACTCGAAAGCAAGCGGAACACCCTGCGCACCGCACTGTTCCTTCCGTTGGACGGCCTCAAGCGCTGCAACGTCGAGCTCAATACACAGGCGCGGCAAAAGCCCGGGACCACGGGGCAGAAAACTCCAAGACCCCATGCGGCCATCGTCGACCGCAACCGATATAACCGCATGACCGCGCACTTTTCCGCCGAGGGAGCAGCCATAAGGACGCTGATCGATCTGCTGTGCCTCCTGAGCATCAACGAGCTATTTGAGGGCTATCTCGCCCTTGTTCCCGCGACGGCACCCAAGTCGGTAGCAAAGATCATCGAGACCTGCAGACGCCAGTTTGAGCGCCATCGCAATGGCAGCGAGATGAACGCCAGCATCGCGCAGTACTACGCGGCTCATTACAAAAATGACGGATGTGCCCCTGTCGAGCATCAGCTGCGGCTCGCCTA
>UROA01000018.1 GCA_900549355.1 uncultured Collinsella sp.
GAGCTGCGGCGAGAACGTTGTTCTCGACGACTGCGATCCTGCGGCCGTGGCGGCGTTTGCGCAGAGCCACGGATGCGGACTCGTGGTAATTGGCCCCGAGGCTCCGCTCGTGGCGGGCGTGGCCGACGCCGTGCGCGCGGCGGGTATTCCCTGCTTTGGCCCGGGTGCCGAGGGCGCCCAGATGGAGGGCTCTAAGCTGTTCTCCAAGCAGCTCATGGAGCGCGCCGGTATTCCGACGGCGGCCTATGGCTCGTTTACCGACGAGGCTTCGGCTCTTGCCTATGTGCGCGAGCAGGGTGCTCCGTTGGTCGTCAAGGCCGACGGCCTTGCCGCGGGCAAGGGTGTTATCGTGGCAACCGAGCTTGCGCAGGCCGAGGAGGCCGTGCGCGAGTGTTTTGGCGGCGCCTTTGGCGATGCCGGCAATACCGTGGTCATCGAGGAGATGCTCGTTGGTCCCGAGTGCTCGCTGCTGGCCTTTACCGACGGCAAGACCGTGCGCCCCATGGCTACCTCGCAGGACCACAAGCGCGCGCTCGAGGGCGACAAGGGCCCCAACACCGGCGGCATGGGCGTCTACAGCCCGGTTCCCATCGTGACCGATGAGGAGCACGCCACGATGGTGAAGGTCATGGAGCAGACCGTTGCCGAGCTTGCTGCCGAGGGCATCGACTACCGCGGCTGCCTGTATGGCGGCTTTATGCTCACCCCCGCCGGCCCCAAGGTGCTGGAGTTCAACGCCCGCTTTGGTGATCCTGAGACGCAGGTCGTGCTCCCGCGCCTTAAGAACGACCTGGTCGAGGTTATGCTCGCCTGCGCCAACTGCGAGCTTGATCAGATTGAGCTCGATTGGCGTGACGAGTGGGCCGTGGCTGTTGTCCTGACGAGCGCGGGCTACCCCGGCAGCTACGAGAAGGGCAAAGTCATCACCGGTATTGAGGATGCCGAGGCCATGGAGAACGTGACCGTGTACCACGCGGGCACTGCCGTGGTGGACGGCCAGCTCGTGACCAATGGTGGCCGCGTGCTTGCCGTGACCGCTCTGGGCGACACGTTCGAGAACGCTCGCAACCTTGCCTACGAGGCCTGCGAGAAGATTGATTTTGAGGGCAAGACCCTGCGTCACGACATCGGCCTGCGCGCACTGCGCGGCCGCGACGCCTGGGATGCCTAAAATCCGAGAGGAATGAGACGGATGGACGAGAAGAACGAAGAGCTCGTGGATGCGCAGATCGTCGAGGAGGACAGCCGCGTGTATGGGCACGCCGAGGGCGAGCCTGGTGGCGAGGTCGCTGACGAGCCGGCGCTGGTGCTGGGCGACGACGACCCGCACGATGCCGAGCTGCACGAGAAAATTCTTTCGGAGGAGTGCGCCTGGAAGGGCAAGATCCTCGACGTCCACCGTCTTGAGGTTGAGCTGCCCAACGGTCGCCGCAGCGCCCGCGATATCGTTCGCCATCCGGGTGCGGCGGCTGTTGTGGCACTGACCGAGAGCGGCAAGATCGTACTGGTGCGTCAGTACCGCACCGCCATCGACCGCGTGACGGTCGAGATTCCCGCCGGCAAGCTCGATCCAGGCGAGGACCCGCTCGATTGCGCCAAGCGCGAGCTGCATGAGGAGACGGGCTTTAGGGCTGGTCGCATTCGCTTTTTGACGTCGATTGTCACGTCCTGTGGCTTCTGTGACGAGATCATTCACATCTACCTGGCCACCAAGCTCGAGTTCGATGCACCCAACCCCGATGATGACGAGTTTGTCAACGTGGACCTCGTGCCGCTGCACGAGCTGATCGACGCCGTGCTCGACGGCAAGATCGAAGACGCCAAGACCGTCGTAGGCGCGCTTGCCTGCGACAGCATCGCGCACCGCCTTGGGGGCACGGAGCTCTAGGTTACGCGGTTTTACCAAACCGCGTAACGAGCCGACGCTGCAAACGCCCCTAAGCGGCAATCTGCCTTTCAATCGTCGCTCGCGTACCGAAGTACGCGTCGCTCCTCTTTCAAGGCACCTTGCTCGCTTAGGGACGTTTTCGCTGACGCTGCCAGATCATTGGCGTTATGCTTGTTGCGGCGCTTTGTTTTCAACCTGATCGGTTCAACCGGATTTCTCACGCAATTTATTTCTCTCCGAGGACTGCATGTTTAAAAGGTTTCTTTCTTACTACAAGCCCCAGATGGGGCTTTTTGTTGCTGATACTGTTTGTGCTCTGGTGCTTGCCGCCATTGACCTGGCGTTTCCCATTATCCTGCGCAATTTGACCGGTGGGCTATTTACTCAGGGTCAGGCTGCCATTATGCAGGCGCTCGGCATGATCGCGGTGGGCTTGGTGCTGATGTATGTCGTCCGCTGCGCCTGCCGCTATTTTGTGAGCTATTGGGGTCACGTGATGGGCGCGCGTATGGAGTCCAAAATGCGTGAGGACCTGTTCGACCAGTATGAGCGCTTTAGCTTTGCATACTTCGACCGCAACAGCTCGGGCGACATGATGAGCCGCGTGGTCAACGACCTGTTCGATATCTGCGAGGCGGCGCACCACGTGCCCGAGTGGATCATCATCTGCGGCATCGAGATTATCGGCTCGTTTGTGATCCTCTTTACCATCGCCTCGGTGCTGGCGCTCGCCATGGCCGTGGTGACGGCGGCGTTTGCGGTCATCATGTTTTGGCAGAACATGCGCATGCGCGAGGTCTTTAGCGACAACCGCAAAAAGATCAGCGGCATCAATGCGCAGCTGCAGGATTCGCTGGCGGGCATGCGCGTGGTCAAGAGTTTTGCCAATGAGGAGACCGAACGCTTCAAGTTCCGCGCCTCCAACAATCGCTATCTTTCGTCCAAGGAGAACATGTATCACGCCATGGGCGTCTATACCGCGACGTATGGCCTGCTCTCGGGTGTGCTCTATGTGATCGTGGTGCTGCTGGGCGGCTGGCTGGTCGCCCAGGGACAGCTGCAGGCGGTCGATATGGCGACCTTTGCACTCTATATTTCGCTGTTCTGCACGCCGCTTGAGACGCTCGTCAATTCGGCCGAAACGTATCAGAAGGCTATCGCCGGCTTTAAGCGTATGGACGAGGTGCTCTCGACCGCGCCGGATATCCAGGACAAGCCGGGCGCCACTGATCTGCAGGTGACTGCCGGCGCCGTGGAGTATCACGACGTGTGCTTTAACTACGAGGACGTTGAGCTGGGCGAGGGCGATGCCGACGAGCGTCCCGTTATCGACCATATGAATCTGTCCATCAAGCCCGGCCAGACCATCGCTTTGGTTGGCCCTTCGGGCGGTGGCAAGTCCACGACCTGTTCGCTGTTGCCGCGCTTTTATGACGTGGCTGCCGGATCCATTAGCATCGACGGCCAGGACGTGCGTGATGTGACGCAGCAGAGCCTGCGTCGTGCCATCGGCCTGGTGCAGCAGGATGTCTATCTGTTTGACGGTACGATTGGCGAGAACATCGCCTACGGCAAGCCGGGCGCTACGGCAGAAGAGATCGCCGAGGCCGCCCGTCGCGCCAACATCGATGCCTTTATCGAGTCGCTTCCGCAGGGCTACGACACCGTGGTGGGCGAGCGCGGCAGCCGTCTTTCGGGCGGACAGAAGCAGCGCGTTGCCATCGCGCGCGTGTTTCTCAAGAACCCCAAGATCCTGATTTTGGACGAGGCGACGAGTGCTTTGGATAACGAGAGCGAGGAGGCGGTGCAGGGGTCACTCGAAGAGCTGGCACGCGGCCGCACCACGATTATCATCGCCCATCGTCTTTCGACCATTAAGCATGCCGATGAGATTGCGACCGTTGAGCATGGTCGCGTTGTGGAGCGTGGCACGCACGAGGAGCTTCTCGCCCGTGGTGGCACTTATGCCCGTTACTATCGAATGCAGTTCGAAGGTGCGCGTGCGCACGAGCTCGACTGATTGATATGACAGGAAGATCATGGCTGATAAGAACCCTTTGACTCCGGAAGAAGTGACGGAGTTATTCTCCGAAATCGATGCATCCGGCGTCTTGGATCCTACGCTTGCCAAAAAGCGTACCGAGCGCATGCGCGAGAAAGAGGCCGCCGTCAAGCGCGGTGACAAAGCGGCGCTAGCGCAGCTGCGCAGCGAGGACCGCGCGAGCCAGGCAAAACATATCGACCCGCTGTCCGAGGACGACCCTTCGGGTTCGCAGGTGAGCCATACCATTACGAAGACTGCCATGGTCGTGGTTATCGGCATCTTGGTGCTGATCGTGGGCATGCAGATCGGCTACGGCGTGATGCGCCGTCTGAATACCGCCAACCTGTCCGAGAGCGTTTCGGTTGATACCGTTTCTACAGCACTCAAGGGTGGACTCGAGTGGGGCAACGGCTTCACGCAGTTCCCGCTCGACTTTACCGTCGATGAAGCCGATGAGCGTACGGGCACGGTCGAGGTGACGGTGTTGGACACATCGTCTGCCAACGAGCTCGAGCTGCTGTCCAACGGGCAGATCCAGGCCGCGGCGCTTGCGACCAACGCGCTGCTCAACGATAAGATCGACCGCGTGGTGTATAACGTTCACGCCTATATCGACGAGGATAGCAACATTCAGCACGATTCCTTCTTTGGCATGTTCCCCGCGCGCGGCCACCAGAGCGCCATTTTGACGTTCGTGTGGACCAAGAGCTCATCCAACGCCACGAGTATCGACTGGAAGATGCGCATCGTGAGTATGGATGACACCATCGCCGAGCGCATTCAGAAGCAGGTGAACTCGGTGTCGTCGTTGATTGAGGACCCGGTGGTGAGCCAGACCAAGATTGACGAGGAAAAAGCCGAGCGCGATCTGGAGCATCGTCTGCATGGCCGCGAGATTTTCCGTGGCGGCAAGCCCGATCGCACACCGTCCGAACTGCTGGAACAGGACAAGAAAAAATAAGACGCCATCATCCCGCGTGAGCCACAAGCCCCGCGGGATGATTTTTCTGGGACGGGGATTAAAAAACATTATGCATAGAAAGTCATAATTATCATTTCGTAAACATTTCGATGAAATTAACGCCATGAGGCATGCTTGCGGTTACAATACCGCGAGGCCTAACTACACACCTTTAAGCCGGTCCTGTGAGACCGGGAAGGAGAATTATGGCGAACAACCATACCGCGGGCGCTGCCGCCCGCACCTTCGCGCCCAGCGAGCTTTGCCAGCGTATGCTGGCCAAAACCAGCAAGGGCACCTGCGGTCCCTGCATCCTGTATCTTGAGGATGGGACCATTTTTTATGGACGTGCATGCGGCGCCGAGGGCACCGCGACCGGCGAAGTTTGTTTCAACACCTCGCTCGAGGGCTACTTTGAGGTCATGACCGACCCGAGTTATGCCGGCCAAATCGTAACCATGACCTATCCGCAGATCGGCAACTACGGTATCGACGAGACCGACGTCCAGTCGGCCTTCCCCGGCGACGCCGTGCGCCCTGCGAGCGCTCCGGCCATGCGCGGCATGATCGTTCGCGACATGTGCGCCACGCCTTCTAACTGGCGCTCGGCCGTCAGCGTGCCGGAGTACCTGTGCGCTCACGGCATCGTCGCTATCGAGGGTGTCGACACTCGCGCCCTGGTGCGCCACCTGCGCGACAATGGTTCCAAGATGGGCATTATTTCGACCGAGATCTTCGACGTCGACGAGCTTGCCGAGCGTCTGGCCGCAGCGCCCACGCTGGTAGGCGAGAACCTGGTCAAGACCGTAAGTTGCCCCGTACCTCACGAGTTTGTGGCCGCCGACCTGCCTGCCACGCATGACTTTGCGCTTACGGCTGCCGCTCCTGCCCGTCACAAAGTGGTCGCCTACGACTGCGGTGTGAAGCGCGGCATTCTGGAGGGTCTGGTCCGCGCCGGCTGCGACCTTACCGTCGTGCCGTGGGATACGCCCGCGAGTGAGGTGCTCGACATGAATCCCGATGGCGTCTTTTTGTCCAATGGTCCCGGCGACCCCGACGCCGTGGTGGAGACCTACGAGCAGGTGCAGCAGCTGATCGGCAAGGTGCCGGTCTTTGGTATTTGTCTTGGTCACCAGATGATCAGCCTGGCCTGCGGCGCTCAGATGGAAAAGCTTAAGTTCGGTCACCGCGGTGGCAACCAGCCGGTCATGAACCTGGTAAGCCGTCGCGTGGAGATTACCGCGCAAAACCATGGCTTTGGTCTGCTGTTCCCCAGCTTGGGCAAGCTTGTCCCCGAGTTTTCCGGCGGCGAGACCGAGCATGCGGCCGATGGGGATCTGCGCGTCTGGGTGCGCCGCGGCATCGCGCCAGTCGTGATGAACGAGCGCTTCGGCCGCATTCGCCTGACGCATGTGAACCTCAACGACGGCACCGCCGAGGGCATCCAGCTGCTCGACGCGCCGTGCTTCTCGGTGCAGTACCACCCCGAGGCCTCGCCCGGACCCACCGATGCCCACTATCTCTTTACCGCCTTTACGCGACTCATGGACGGCGAGGAGAACTACCTGGACATCGACACCGCGAAGGACCGCCTGCAGGGCTGGAACTTTGCCGACAATGGTTCCGCCGCGACCGAGACCGAGGAGAACTAACATGCCTAAACGTACTGACATCAAGCGTATCCTCGTCATTGGTTCGGGCCCCATCGTTATCGGTCAGGCCTGTGAGTTTGACTACTCTGGTGCCCAGGCCTGCAAGGTGCTCAAGGAGGATGGCTTTGAGGTCATCCTGGTCAACTCCAACCCGGCGACCATCATGACCGATCCGGGTTTGGCCGACCGCACCTATGTCGAGCCCATCACCGCCGAATTTATCGAGCGCGTGATCAAGAAGGAGCGCCCGGACGCGCTGCTGCCCACGCTGGGCGGCCAGACCGGTCTGAACGCCGCCGTCGAGCTGGCGAAAGACGGTACGCTCGACAAGTACGGCGTCGAGATGATCGGCTGCGATCTGGACGCCATCGAGCGCGGCGAGGACCGCAAGCTCTTTAACGAGGCCATGGCCGAGATTGGCCTGGAGGTCGCGCGCTCGGGCTATGCCTACAGCGTGGCCGACGCCGAGGCTATCGCCGAGCGCGTGGGCTATCCCTGCGTACTGCGCCCGAGCTTTACCCTCGGCGGCGCCGGCGGCGGCATCGCTCACACCCACGAGGAGCTCGTCTCCATCGTGAGCCAGGGCCTGGAACTCTCGCCCGCCCACGAGGTGCTGGTCGAGGAGTCCATCGAGGGTTGGAAAGAGTACGAGATGGAGGTCATGCGTGACCACGCCGGCAACGGCATCATCGTGTGCTCCATCGAGAACCTCGACCCCATGGGCGTGCATACCGGCGACTCCATCACCGTGGCGCCGGCGCAGACGCTCTCCGACCTTGAGTATCAGCGCATGCGCGTGGCCTCGCTCGCCATTCTGGAGAAGATCGGCGTCGAGACCGGTGGCTCCAACGTGCAGTTTGCCGTGAACCCCAGCACCGGCCGCCTGATCGTCATCGAGATGAACCCGCGCGTGAGCCGCTCGTCCGCACTGGCCTCCAAGGCCACGGGTTTCCCCATCGCTAAGGCCGCCGCGCGCCTGGCCGTGGGCTATACGCTCGACGAGATCGTCAACGATATCACCAAGGCAACGCCCGCTTGCTTTGAGCCCACGATCGATTACTGCGTGGTAAAGGTGCCGCGCTTTGCCTTCGAGAAGTTCAAGGGCACCGACCCCACGCTCACCACGCGCATGAAGGCCGTGGGCGAGATCATGGCAATCGGCCGCACCTTTGAGGAGGCCTTTGGCAAAGCTATGCGCTCGCTGGAGGACGGCCACCAGGGCATTTGCGCCGGTGGCAAAGAGGACGCCGATAAGCTGAGCGACGACGAGCTCGCTCAGGCCGTGGCAACTCCGACCGAGCATCGCATCTTCTTTGTGGTCGAGGCTCTGCGCCGTGGCTGGGACATCGCTCGCATCCATGCCATCTGCGGCATCGACCCGTGGTACCTCAACCGCATCAACGACATGGTGCAGGTCCAGGAGAGCATCCGCGGCCTGCGTGTGGAGGATATCGACGCCGACGCGATGCGTCTGCTCAAGCAGTACGGTACGAGCGACGCCGAGATCGCCGCGCTGACCGGCTCGGACGAGCGCTTTGTGCGCGCCTATCGCAAGGGCCTTGGCGTGGTTCCCAGCATGAAGACGGTCGATACCTGCGCTGCGGAGTTCTCGAGCGCCACGGAGTACCACTACAAGACGTACGAGAACATCTACCGCACGAGCCCGGATGCCAAGAAGTGCGTAGCTCCCGACGAGGCCACGCCGGCGGACAAGCCCAAGGCGATGATCCTGGGCGCCGGTCCCAACCGCATTGGCCAGGGTATCGAGTTCGATTACTGCTGCGTGCACGCGAGCTACGCGCTGGCGGCCCGCGGCTTTGAGACCATCATGGTCAACTGCAATCCCGAGACCGTTTCGACCGACTACGACACGTCCGACCGCCTTTACTTTGAGCCGCTCACCTACGAGGACGTCATGGACGTTATCGATGTTGAGCGCCCCGACGGCGTCGTGGTGACGCTCGGCGGCCAGACTCCGCTTAAGCTGGCGCGCATGCTCGAGGAGAGCGGCGTGAACATCATGGGTACCAAGCCCGACGCCATCGATTTTGCCGAGGACCGCGAGCGCTTTGCCGCCCTGCTCGACAAGCTGGGCATTATGTATCCGCCGGCGGGCCAGGCAACCTCGTTTGAGGAAGCCGAGGCCGTTGCCGCGCACATCGGCTACCCGCTGCTGGTGCGTCCGAGCTACGTGCTGGGCGGCCGCGGCATGATGATCGCCTACGATGCCGAGCATCTGCGCGATTACATGGCCGAGGCCGCGCGCATTAGCCCCGACTACCCGGTGTACCTGGACCGCTTCTTGGAGGGCGCGATCGAGTCCGATGTCGACGCCCTGTGCGATGGCGAAGAGGTCTACATCGGCGGCATTCTGGAGCATATCGAGGAGGCCGGTATTCACTCCGGCGACTCTGCGACCTGCATCCCGCCGTTCAGCTTTAGCGAGAGCCTGCAGGCGAAGCTCCGTGAGACCACGCGCCGCATCGCGATGGCGCTGGGCGTACGCGGCCTGGTCAACGTACAGTATGCCATCAAGGGCGAGACCGTTTACGTGATCGAGGCCAACCCGCGTGCCAGCCGTACCGTGCCGTTTATCTCCAAGGCCACCGGCGTGCCGCTGGCCAAGTGCGCGGCGCGTATCATGGCGGGCGATTCCATCGCGAGCCTGGGCCTGCCGAGCGACGAGCGCCAGCTGGACTGGTTCTGCATGAAGGAAGCCGTTATGCCCTGGGGTCGTTTCCCGGGCGCTGACGTTATCCTGGGGCCCGAGATGAAGTCGACGGGCGAGGTCATGGGTATCGCCAAGAGCTATCCCGAGGCATACGCCAAGACGCAGCTGGCGATTGACTACAAGCTGCCCGACCCGAGCGCCGGCAAGGTGTTCATCAGCGTGTGCGACCGCGACAAGCGACATATCCTTTCGGTCGCGCGTATCCTGCGCTACCTGGGCTTTGATATCTGCTCCACCGAGGGTACGGCGCGCGTGCTGCGTGGAGGCAACGTGACGTGCGAGGTCGTGGAGAAGATTAGCGGCCCGCACGACGGCGAGCGTCCCAACATCGGCGACCTGATCGCCGACGGCAAGATCGCGGTGATCGTCAATACGCCGTATGGCCCGGGTTCTCGTGGCGACGGCTATCTGTTGCGTACCGAGGCAGTGCGCCGCGGCGTGACCTGTGTGACCGCGATGTCTGCCGCCAACACCTACGTGAGTGCCATCGAGGCAGTGCGCGAGGACCAGCAGGGTCACGGCAGCGCCAACGACATGGGCATGGACGTCATCGCCCTGCAGGACCTGCCGCAGTACACGGTGTAATGTGACCTGGCCCGCCCGCGAAGCGCCACAAAGACCGCAGGGACGGGAGCAGCTATACTACTCTCAGTAGTTAAGGGTCGCGGATCCGCCGCGTCGCCGCTCTCAGCAGGAGGTCTTTGTTTATGGCAGATCAAAAGCCGGTTGTCGGGATCATCATGGGCTCCAAGTCCGATCTGGGTGTTATGGAAGGCTGCACCGCCGAGCTCGAGGCGCTGGGTGTGCCCTATGAGCTTGTCATTGCGAGCGCACACCGCACACCGGCGAAGGTCCACGAGTGGGCTTCGACTGCCGCCGATCGCGGTATCAAAGTGATTATCGCCGCCGCCGGCAAGGCCGCTCACCTGGGTGGTGTCGTGGCTGCCTTTACGCCGCTGCCGGTCATCGGCGTGCCTATGAAGACGAGTGACCTGGGCGGTATGGATTCGCTGCTGTCGATGGTGCAGATGCCTTCGGGTGTGCCCGTGGCCTGCGTTGCCATCAACGGTGCCAAGAACGCCGCCATTTATGCCACGCAGATTCTGGGCGCATGCGACCCCGAGTACCGCAAGGTTATCGAGAAGATGAAGCAGGAGATGGCCGACGCCTAGGCGTTCCGCCGTTTCACCGCAGTATAAGGAGAGCCATGTCCGACTATCAGGGAAAACGATTCAAGGCTTCTCAGATTCCCGATCCGTCGAAGCCGGGTGCTGCCCATGCGGCACAGCAGGGTCGGACATCCTCTCCTCAGCAGCCGCGCGCGCCGCGTCCCGTAACGCCGATGTCCCATCATCGCCAGGATACGCCAGCTGCATATCGCCCTTCGTCGTATGATACGGCCAAGAAAGAATCGCGTTCTACGAAACAGTCGGGCGCTGCTCCGTCGAGCTATACCGAGCCGCCGCGCAAAAAGCGCCGCTCCGTTATCCCCATCTTGCTCATCATTATTGGCATCGGCCTAATCGTTGCCGCTGCCGCCATCTTTATCAACGCCCAGATTGGCTACAAGCAGGCGAGCGAGTCGTATCAAAAGATCGAAAAACAATATGTGAGCGACAAGGACGCCAGCGGCGTGCCGATTTTAGACTTTGATGCACTTGCCCAGACGAATCCCGAGGTTGTGGGTTGGATTTACGCGCCCGGCACCAACATCAACTATCCCGTCGTGCAGACCAACAACAACTCCAAATACCTCAACACGCTGTTTGACGGTACGGCTAACGCGTCCGGTGCCATCTTCTTGGATAGCGACGACACCGCGCCGGGAATGGTTGACCAGCAGACCACGATCTACGGCCACCACATGAATGACGGGTCGATGTTCAACGCGATTTCGGACACCACTGATCAGGCAACGTTCGATAGCATCGAGTCCGTGTATTACATCACACGGGATGCTACGTATAAACTGCGACCACTGGCGACCAAAGTTGTCGAGGACACGTATGCCCAGGCGCGCACGACCAACTTTGAGGGTGACGACGGGCTCAAGAACTACCTGTCCGAGATGCTTGACGGTGCCTCTGCCGTGGCGAGCGATGCCACCGATCGTGCCGCCTCGGCAACCAAGGTCGTAACGCTTGTGACCTGTCGTTCGTTATCGCTGAGCAACACGCGTGCCGTCATGGTGCTCACGCCCGTTGATGAATAAATTGTCCGAGAGTAGCTAATTTGGGACGGTAAGGGAGAAATGATGCTCGAGAATGGCAAAACGATGCCTTCGGTTGATGCTTGGCTGCGCGAGGCCAAGGCCGATTCGTCGGCACCTGCGTGCGGTATGTATCTGACACATAACGGTGTGGTGCGCGCGACGCCCAAGGCCGAGGCGCGCGGTGTCGAGACCGATGGCGTGGCGCCGGGCCACAAGGTGGGCGGCATGGTGTTCGGATACGACGCCAGCAAGGTGCAGGCTGCTATCGAGGCCACGCGCGCGATGCCAGGTATCGGCTATGTGCGCGTGTGGTTGGCAAGCGGCGAGCTTGCCGTAGGTGACGACATCATGCTCGTGCTCATCGGCGGGGACATTCGCCCGCACGTGGTCGATGCGCTGCAGGCGCTCGTCGGCACCATCAAGAATGAATGCGTGAGTGAGGTCGAGCGCGAGGCGTAGAGGCTTGCGTCGATAGAAGGCGGCTTATAAAAATGCCCGCCGGTACGTGTGATACCGGCGGGCATTTTGCGTTTTGGGCGCGGTTGGCGCTACACGCGCGTCGCATCCTTGGGGCTCATGGTCATGCTCTGGAAGCGATTCTCCATAAAGTCATTATCGAAGTACTTGCCGTAGAACTGCGCAACGGGAATATCCGGTTCCGTGCCGTTGACGCGCTGATACCAATAATCGAGCGACTGCAGCGTCATAACGCCATCGACCAGCATAATGATGGTGAAGATGACGGTAGCCGAGTAGCGGCTCTTCCACGGAATCATGTTGATGAGCTTGAGCAGCCTCGGCAGCAGCAGCTTGATCCAGATGAGTCCGCCCAGGCCCCACAGGCAGGCAAAGCCCGTGCAGGTACGTCCGCCCGTAAGGACGGCGAGCGGATCGGGCATGCCAAAGAGCTTCATATGCGAGTAGCTCCACGAGACCACGCCAAACGAGGTCTGCATAAACCAGCCCACGAACACCTCAAAGCTCGCGCCGAGCACAGCGCTTACCAGGAAAATGATGATGGGGTTCTTTTTGTAGAAGCGGTTGAGCACCATGGTCATGAGCACGGCGCCAAATCCGTAGATGGGGCTGAAGGGGCCAAACAGCATGCCGGCGCGGTTCTGGTAGACGCCCGGGTCGTCGACCGTCATGTGCCAGATGTCCTCGGCGATCAGGCCGAGTATGCAGCAGACAAAGAATACCCAGAACAGGTTGAAGTAGTTGAGCTTGATGTAGCCTTCGCCGGTTTCATCGCGCCCGAGCATGCCCTCGGCGGCGGCGTCGCGATCGAGCATCTCCTGCAGGCGGCGCTGCAGCTCGCGCTCCTGGCGCAGCGTGGGGTCGACGGTGGTCGAAAGCGCGACGAGGATGCCGAGCTGGATGGCAGGGCGCAGCAAGAAAGGCCCGATACCCTGGAGCATCACGTCAACCAAAAGCTCGACGACGGTCAATGCGATAAGGATATAGGACAGACGGGCGGCATTGCGGCGCTGGTTCTTGATGAGGTCCAGGCCAAAGATGATCAAGATGACGGCACTGGCAGCCGAGAGCATGATGCCGGCGACAATCAGTCCGACCGCGACGAGCGTGTTGTCGCCGAGCTTGGCGGCGGCGTTGCCGTTGATGAGTGCGGTGATGACCTGCCACATAAAGGCGCCGACCGACGGGAGCGTACCCACGCCGGACAGGATGCACAGGACGGCGTACACCTTAATGATGAGGGGGATCTTCTTGACCTCCGTGGCGCTGGGGACGCTGGGGTCGAGTTCGTTTCGATCCATACATAACCTTTCTCGTTTTGCTGTAGGTACAAGGATACGCCGCCGACCTGCCAAAAGACAGGACGAACGTCCCAATTGCAACAATGCAAGCCCCAACGGCGGACGAGACGCGTCGCGACGGAAGCGTGCGGGATCGTCGGTCCCGAGGCGCCTGCCCAATAAAATGTTTGGCTGCAAAACGGATTATAAGCTCGGTGGGCTTTTAAAAAGCGCTGTTCATGCGCGGGAGTGCTTGTCTTGCCGTGCGTATAATAGGGCAGGTAACGCCAAATAACGAGGCTCTGAGGGGATGCCATGTCTCAAGAAACCATCCGCGCGGCCGAGCGTGCCGCGGGACAGGTGAAGACCATGTCGACGTATGATCCGGACTCCGACCAGCTGCATGAGGAATGCGGCATTTTTGGTGTGTGGGCACCCGATCGCGATGTGGCTCGACTGACGTACTTTGGTCTGCGCGCGCTACAGCATCGCGGCCAGGAATCGGCGGGAATCGCCGTGGGTGATGGCGGCACGGTTATGGTTCGCAAAGACCTGGGGCTGCTCGATCGCGTGTTCTCCAACGCCGACCTGTCGACACTCTCCGGCCAGCTGGCCGTGGGCCACGTGCGCTATGGCACTGCCGGTGCCAAGAGCTGGGAAGCCTCGCAGCCGCATCTTTCTACCATCAACAGCGTCATTATCGCGCTCGCGCACAACGGTACCCTCGTCAACACCGACGAGCTGCGCCGCCAGCTGATCGAGCTGGGCGTGCCGTTCCTTTCCAATTCGGATTCCGAGGTCGCGACTAAGCTTATCGGCTACTTTACTCAGCGTACAGGCCATCTGCGCGAGGGCATTCGCAAGACCATGGAGCTCGTGCGCGGCGGCTACGCCATGACGCTCATCAACGAGCAGGCACTCTACGCATTCCGCGATCCGCACGGCATTCGCCCGCTCGTGCTGGGCAAGCTGGTGGACGAGGGCCTGGACCAGGCCGATGCCGCATCCGTTTCGCAGCTGCCGTCGCAGGACGGCGCCGCGACGGTCGACTCCGCCGTCCGTGTCACGCGCGCCGGCGGCTGGGTCGTTGCTTCCGAGACCTGCGCACTCGACATCGTGGGTGCCGAGTACGTCCGTGACGTTCGTCCCGGCGAGATTTTGCGCATCAGCGCCGAGGGTCTGGTATCCGAGCAGGGCGTGCCTGCAGCCGAAGAGCCCGCAAACTGCATCTTTGAGCAGGTCTACTTTGCCCGCCCCGACTCCATCATGAACGGCAAGAGCGTCTATGCCTGCCGTTACGACATGGGTCGTCAGCTGGCACACGAGGAGCCCGTCGAGGCCGATCTGGTCATCGGCGTGCCCGACTCCGGCCTGCCGCCCGCGGAGGGGTATTCGCACGAGAGCGGTATTCCCTTTGGCGAGGGCCTTATCAAGAACCGCTACGTGGGCCGTACGTTTATCGAGCCCACGCAGGAGCTGCGCGCCATGGGCGTGCGTATGAAACTCAACCCGCTGCGCGACAACATCGAGGGCAAGCGCCTGGTCGTCATCGACGACTCCATCGTGCGCGGCACCACCATGGTGCAGCTCGTCAAGATGCTACGCAACGCTGGCGCCAAGGAGATTCATATCCGCATCAACTCGCCCGAGGTCATCTGGCCGTGCTTCTACGGCATCGATACCGACGTGCAGTCGCAGCTCATCAGCGCCAACAAGACGGTCGATGAGATTTGCGAGTATATCGGCGCCGATTCGCTGGCCTTCCTTTCGGTCGAGGGCCTGCTTAAGGTCATGCCCAAGGGCGGTTACTGCGATGCGTGCTTTACCGGCCGCTACCCCGTGGCGATTCCCGAGAGTTTTGGCCGCGACAAGTTCATGGAGGGCTTTAAGCCCCGCAACCTGGACAAGCCGCTGCACTTTGATGACGACGCCGTGGTCGAGAAATACGACGACCGCAGCTGGGAAGAGGAACACGGCGAGGCCTAAAACCTGCCATGTAGGGACAGGTTTATTTTGGTAGGTTTTACCTGCTGTTTTGTTGATATGACGGCGCGCGCTGTTATGGCGCGCGCCGAAATGAACGCAACTATGAGCACCGTTTGGCGCCCGGGCGGCGGACGGTAGTGGGAGAGGAAGGCTCAGATGAGCGACAGCAAGCATGTGACGTATGAGGATGCCGGCGTCGATACCGCCGAGGGCGGCCGCGCCGTCGACGCTATTAAGCAGATGGTCAAGGACACCAACCGTCCCGAGGTCATCGGCGGCATCGGTGGCTTCGGTGGCCTGTTCTCGGCTGCCGCGCTTAAGGATATGGAAGACCCGATTCTGATTAGCGGTACCGACGGCGTGGGCACCAAGCTCGTGCTCGCCCAGATCATGGACCGTCACGAGACGGTGGGCCAGGACCTGGTTGCTATGTGCGTCAACGACATTCTGGCTTCGGGCGCCGAGCCGCTGTTCTTCCTGGACTACGTTGCCATCGGCCACATCGAGGCCGAGCACATGGCAAAGATCATCAAGGGTGTAGCCGACGGCTGTAAGCTCGCGGGCTGCGCGCTCGTGGGCGGTGAGATGGCCGAGCACCCCGGCGTCATGGCTCCTGCCGACTACGACCTTGCCGGATTTACCGTGGGCGTTGTCGACCGTCCCAAGATGCTCGACCCCGCGAACGTCCGCCCCGGCGACGTGATCCTGGGCCTGCCTTCCACTGGCGTGCACTCCAACGGCTACTCGCTCGTGCGCAAGGTCATTGGCGTCGACGGCATTAAGCCGGGCACGCCCGAGGCCGCCGCTAAGGCCGAGGAGCTGAGCCGTCCGCTCGAGGAACTCGGCGGCGCATCGCTGGCAGACGCCCTGCTGGCTCCCACGCGCATCTACGTCAAGCCGATTCTGGAGCTGCTGCGCGGCGGCGCCAACGTGCACGCTATCGCCCACATCACTGGCGGCGGTATTACCGAGAACCTCAACCGCGCGCTTGCCGACGACGTCGACGCCGTGGTCACCCGCAACGGCGCCGAGATGGGTTGGGACGTTCCGCCCGTCATCACCTACGTGTCGCGCCAGGCCGAGCTCGCGCCCAACGAGGCATGCAAGACCTTCAACATGGGCGTTGGCCTGTGCCTGATCGTCGCCCCCGAGGACGAGGCTGCCGTGACCGAGGCCCTGGTCGCGCTGGGCGAGAAGCCGTTCCGCGTGGGCGAGTGCGTCGAGGGCTCCGGTAAGGTCGTGTACTCCGATGAGCGCTAACGAGCAGATGGCTGCTGCCGCGAGCCTGGGCTTTGTGCCCTACACCCGTCCGACCGGCACCGATACGGCCGAGCCGCTCAAGATCGGTGTGCTCATCAGCGGTTCGGGTACCAACCTGCAGGCGCTGATCGATCTGATCGCTGCCGGCAAACTCAACGCTTCGATTGAGCTTGTGGTGTCGAGCCGTCCTTCGGCTAAGGGTTTGCAGCGCGCTGAGCGCGCGGGCATCCAGACGCTTACGCTGTCCAAGGATGTCTATGCCGACCTCATCGCCGCCGACGAGATCATCGCGCACGAGCTGCTCGAGCGCGGCTGCGAATATGTGGTCATGGCCGGCTACATGCGCATGGTGCACACGCCGCTGCTGGCGGCGTTTCCCAACCGCGTGGTCAACTTGCATCCGGCACTGCTGCCGAGCTTTACCGGCGCGCATGCGATCGACGATGCCTTTGCGCGCGGCGTCAAGGTAACCGGTGTGACCGTGCACTTTGCCAACGAGATTTACGACAACGGCCCCATCATCGCCCAGCGTGCGCTGGCTGTTGAGGAGGGCTGGGATGTCGACACGCTCGAGGAGCACATCCACGCGATTGAGCACGTGCTGTATCCCGAGGTCGTGCAGATGCTCGCCGACGGCCGCGTCCACGTGCTGGAGAGCGGCAAGGTGGCAATTGACGCGCCTCGCGGCTAGCGGCGCACAGTACAATTTAGCCGAGTAGTCAGGGTGGTCATTGGCGCCAAGGCGCGCGTGGCCACCTTTTGTTTTTGGCAGTTATTGGGGACGTTCTTGAATGACTAGTCGTTTAAGAACGTCCCAGGTGACTAGGTGAGAGAGGTGAGCGCATGGCGGATAACGAAGCGCTGTTTACGCCTGAGCTGGTGTTTTTTGATTGGGAGTGTGCGACGCCGGATGAGGTGTTTGCGCGGCTCGAGGGCGAGCTTGCACCACGTGGCTACATTGCCGACGGTTGGCTCGACGCCGTTCGCACGCGCGAGGATGCCTATCCCACGGGTCTTGCCATGCCGGCGGCAAACATTGCCATTCCGCATACCGATCCGGGGTTTGTGGCCAAGCCCTATATCGCGGTGGTGAAGCCCGCCGCGCCCGTGACATTTAACGCTATGGCTGGCATGGGCGCTCCGGTGCCGGCGCAGATCGTCATCAATCTGGGCATCGCTGAGCCGGGCGGCCAGGTCGAGGCCCTGCAGGCGCTCATGAACATCTTTATGGACGCCGATGCCGCAGCCGACGTGCTCGGCCAAACCACGCCGCAGGGCATGGTCGACGCCATCCGCCGCCACTTCTAAGGTGGGGCTGAGTCGGCACTTGGGGACGTTCCTTTTAATATGAGCAGGACATTGTCAAGAGGCAAAATCGGGCCTGG
>UROA01000019.1 GCA_900549355.1 uncultured Collinsella sp.
ATGGCCGCCCTTGCCCTGAAGCGTGATACGAAAACCGTACACGCCCGAGAGCGCCGGGCTGCCGTAGAGCACCAGGCCGAGCGGCGACTGGCTATTGACATGCATGGCAAAGGCGACCTGAGGACGCGGGTTCTGCAGCAGACCGTCGGCGATGGCGGCGCGGGCACCCTCAAAGGTTTCCTCGCCCGGCTGGAACAGCAACTTAACCGTAGCGTTGGCATCAACAAGCTCTGCCTCGCGAGCTTTGAGCATACGAGCCGCACCAAGCAGCGCCGTCGCGTGCATATCGTGACCGCAAGCGTGCATGCAGCCGTTGGTGGATGCAAAGGGCTCGCCGGATTCCTCGGCAACGGGCAGGGCGTCCATGTCGCCACGAAGCATGATGACCGTACCGGCCTGCTCATTCGTGCAGACGCCATTGCCTTGGGCCGCGGCGGCACCGGCGCCGACAAGGCCCACAACGCAGGAACCATCGACGAGCGTTGCAAATGGGATGTCCATCTCGGTCAGGCGCGCTTGGATATACGTAGAGGTCTGCGGGAGGCTATTACCCAGCTCGGGCATCTGATGTAAATCGTGTCGCCACGCAGCGAGCTCGTCTGCAAAAGCCTGAGCTTCTGCAACAAGACCGTCACCGATAGCGGTCTGCGCCGCCGCGGTGGCCTTGGGCGCTGATTGCGGTTGAAGATCGGACAGTGCTGGTGCCATAGATGCCCTCCAGTAACGTTTTTGCAGCAAGCACTTTGATGGCGTAAAGTGCAAGGTACTACTTTAAGGGCGACGCATAAAAAATGCCGCCCCGGGAGGCGGCGCAACAAATTGTTTACAATTGCGGACGCGGCTTTCGACGCAAAAAATCGAAATGCGTCTCGCTCAAGATAATCGAAAGAAAGATGAGCGCGAAGCCGGCGAGCAGGCGCGAGGTGAGCGCCTCCCCCATCAGCAGCACCGAGAACAGCACGCCCGAAGGCGACTCCATCGAAAGGAGCAGTGAGCCCGTCGAGGCCGAGACATGCGCCAGGCCGACGTTTTGGATGAGCAGAGCCGCGCATGTGCAACCAACCGAGAGAAACGCCATCGCGCTGATAAAGCTCGGCGTCCACACGGACAGAGGCGCTTGGGTCTCGAATAGCAGCGACGTTGCCAGGCTCAGCACGCCGTTGCCCACAAACATCCAAAACGTGATGACGTTGATGTCCATTTTGCGACCGTACTTGGCAGTCACCGCCATCTGGATGGCGAAAAAGACCGCACCCGCCAGCGTAATGACATCACCGATGTTGAATTCAACGCTATCGAGCGCCACCAAGCCAATGCCCGCCAAGCACAGCAGCGCCGCGCCCAGGTTATAGCGGGTGAGTTTTTCGCCGCTCAGAAAATAGCTCGCGAACGGCACAACGATGCAATACGTGCCCGTCAAAAAAGCATTCTTGCCCGCCGTGGTGTGCGCCAGACCGACTGTCTGCAGGGCGTAGGCGGCCCACATAAGTGCGCCCATGCCAAGTCCGACGATAAGGTTGCGGGCGTTGAGGTGCGCGATGATGCGCTTGTGGAAGATGAAAAACATGACCAACGCCGCAGGCAGAAAGCGCACGTAGAGCAGTTCGAACACCGGAATGGTGTCGAGCGCGTCCTTCATGGTCGTAAAGGAGTAGCCCCAGACGACTGCCACCGAAAGCAGCAGGACTTTCCAGAACAGCGGCGAGCGAGCGCCGGCGCCGCGGGAGGTGCCGCCCGCGCCCAGGTCCTCGCGAGCAACAGGGCTATCGGGCATCATTTCGATATTGTCAGTAGCATGCTGGGCCATAGGGCATCCTCGCGCTCAATCTGGGCGTGGTGTCCGCACGCGCATGGCTGCGTGCCGCCTCATGGTCAAATAAAAGCAGGGCGCACCGGACCCCCGGCACGCCCCGCTACTGTAGCAACAACCAAGCAGCCCGTGCAATTCACTACGCTAAAGCATCGGGTTGGAAGATCTCGATGTTCCGACGGCGTTTACGTTGCTGAACTAAATCAATTTGGTTGACTCCAGTTTTTCGATGATCCAGTCGTTGGCTTTGATGACCGGGCGGCGGAAGACGACGCCCAGGGCCAGCGACGGAATCAGATAGCTCGCCAGAATGCCTAGCTCAATCCAATACTCCATATGGTAGGCACCGGCCATAGCGGCGTGCATGGCGTTGATGCCGTGAGTAAACGGCAGGAACGGATAGATCGCCTGGAACACGGGGCCGGTCATCTCGATGGGGAACGTGCCGCCCGAACCGCCGACCTGCATGACCAGCAGCACGACGGCGAGCGCCTTGCCGATATCGCCAAACGAAACCGTAAGCGTGTAGACGATATTGGAGAACACGAGACTCGCGACCCAGCCCGCCAGCACAAACTGCAGCGGGTCGTCGCACTGGATGCCAAAGAACAGGATGTCGCCCGCGCACACGAGCGTTGCCTGCAGCAGGGCCAGACCGCCAAAGAACAGGTAACGGCCCAGGTAGATCTCGTGCAAGCGCACGGGGATGAGCTCGTTGATAAGCTCATCGTCAACCGAGACCTTCATCATGGCCGCCAGCACGATCGAGCCGACCCAGAGCGACAGAATCGTGTAGAACGGTGCCATGGCCGAACCGTAGTTGCGGATCGGATAGACCGGCTTGCGATCGAGCGCGACGGGGCCGGAAAGCGACACGGCCAGACCCTCGGGATCATTGCCGATCATCGTCTTGATCGTAGCGAGGTCATCCGACATCAAGGCACCGTCGAGCTCGTCCTTAAACGCACTGATCTTGTCCGACGCCTCGCCTAGCTGATCGGAAGCCTTGTTGACCAGCTTGGCGGCCTTGGAGAGGCCCTTCGCCAACGAGCCGGATGCATCGGTGAGGCCGCCTACGGCGCTATCCAGGTCGCCCGAGATGCCATCAAGCGAGTCCAGAATGCCCGAAACCGTCTTCTTGAGCTCCTTGGCCTTAACCGAGAACGTGGAATCGTAATCGGATTTGGCACCCGCGATGCCGGCCTTGGCATCAGCGATGGCCTGATCGACCTCGGCACGCGAGTTGTTGACCTCGGCCATGCTATCGGAGAGAGACTTCGCGGTAGACGCCAGATCCTTGGCATTGTTGCGGTACTCAACGGCGATTCTGCCCAGCGACGTCGCGGCGGACTTGAGGCCGTCCTTCAAATTCTCATCGCTCACCTGGTCGGCAAGGCTGCGGAGCTGATCGGCCATCGCATCGATATCCTTGGCGCGCTCATTGAGGGCCGCAGCGGCATCGTTGAGTTGGGACACCGTAAGGTAGACATGCTGGTTTGCGGTGTCGAACGCCTTCGCGAGCTCGGCAGACACATTGTCGAACGAACCCGCACTTCCATCGATTGCGGCATCGATGGCATCGTTTGCCGCCTTAAGCGCTTCTTTGGAATCATCGATGCCGCTTTTGGCATGTTCCATGAGCTGCTTTGTCGACTCATCGACGGCACCGGTCTGCTTGAGCATGCCGCTCGCCGACGTCAGCGAATCGGACGTGGAGCTCAAAATGCCCGCCAGCGACGAAGCATTTGCCTGAACGTCTCGCAGGTCCTCAATCGAATCGCCAAGCGTCGAGGACAGGTTGGCGATAAAGTTGCTGACCTGGTCGGTGCTCATGTAATCGAGCAGGCTGGACACCGTCTTAAGACCGATGCTCGTAATGGTCTCGGTAAAAGTTTCGTTAACCTGGCTCTGAACGGCACTCGAACCCTTCTCGGTCACGATCTGCGCAATGGCGTTGGCCTTCTGGTTCTCGTAGAACTCGATATCGGCATGCTTCACGTCGGTCGAAAAGAGCGTCATCATATCGGCACTAAACGTCTTAGGGATAACGACAGCCGCATAGTATGCGCCCGATTTGACGCCCTCGATGGCCTTTTCTCGATTGTTGAGTACAACCCAATCGAAGCTCTCGTTGCCGCGCAGGGTGGCGGTCACGTTTTCACCCACGTTGACCTCAACGGGGATCAGATCGCTCTCGTAACCCTCATCGGTGTTGACCACGGCGATCTTAAGATTGCCGGTGTTGCCGTACGGGTCCCAGCTGCCGGCGATGTTAAACCACGCGTACAGGCACGGTACGATAACGAGGCCCATCACGACAACCAAGCCGATTACGGAGCGAGACACATTTTGGACATCGCGCTTAAACAGATGCAGGATGTTCTTCATTTATGCCTCACCTCCTTTGGAGTGCTTGCCAAGCGGAGTGGCATCTCCATCATTTGTGGCTGTACTGTCGCTGTCCTGAGATTTATGGTTCGAGCCGATATGCGGCAAGCGGCCCGTGGACTGATCGCCGCCCTTGGCACCACGCTCGCTGGCGTTGAGGCCAAACATGTGGCGGGCGGCAGGAATGGCGGCCGTGTGTTCGCGCATCTCGCGACGCAGGTCCTCATCCGAAAGCGCCGAGATGCGCATCTGGGTATTGAGGCTCGCTCGGATATATTCGATATTGATCAGCCAGCCGCAGATGGCAATAACCGAGATAATCCAAATGACAAGCAGGATGATCTTGCCGTTATTGTCGATATCGAGAACCGTCGACAGGACAAAGAGCAGGACCTGAACGCCCACCACGGCGGCAAAACCGCCCTTGATGTAGTACGGGTAGCGATGTTCAAAGGCGACCGCATGATCGAGCAGTTCGCGACGGTACGAATCGGAATCGAGCATGACGCGCATGGCCGTGCGCAGCGAGTAGCGCTGGCGCGGCAGGTCGTTGGACTCGCAAATCATCATACCGGTCGTGGAGAGCTGTTTATCAAAGAGCAGGTTAAGGTTGAGCAGCAGCGGACGCAGCTGCAGGCCGATAAAGAGCGCCACGATCAAGAACACGCCCAGAATGCACAGGTTGAACAGGTAGTTGAACGAGTACATGCCGCCGACGGTCTCGCGCAGCAGATTGATGCCGTAGGTGAAGGGCAGCAGCGGATGCAGCCATTGGAAGAAGCCGGGCATCATCTCGATGGGATACATGCCCGACGAACCGGGAATCTGCACGATAACCAGAATGACGCCGATTGCCTTGCCGATGTGCTTAAACGTAGTGGACAGCGCGTAAATGATGTTGACGTACGTAAACGAGATGGCGATGCCGCCCAGCACGAACAGCAGCGGGTTGACGCACTGTACGCCAATGACCAGATCACCCACCGTAACGATGATGGCCTGCAACGCGCCCAGGATCACCATGAGCAACCAGCGGCCAAAGTAGCCTTGGCGCGCCGTAAAGCTGCCGATGCCTTCGCGATCGACCTCGAGCTTGTAGATGGCGATAAGCACGTAGCCGCCCACCCAAAGCGCCAGGTTGGTATAGAACGGGGCAATACCCGAGCCGAAGCTCTTAACCGGATAGATCGACTTGGACGCGAGCTCAACCGGAGATGCCATGAAGTCTGCGACGTCATTGACGTCGACGCCCATCAGGTCGGCCAGCTCGCCCATGGACTCGGAGGTCTGTAGCGCCGCGATGTCGTTGGCGGCGGTTGCGAGCTTGTCCTGGACCTTGGCAAGCGAGGAATCGGTCTGGGACAGCGTGGTCTTGGCCTGGCCGAGCGTAGCGTTAAGCTGCGAAAGCGTACCGCGCGCGCTTGCAATCGTGGGCGTGAGGCCAGATACGATACCCGTCAAATCACCCGAGACGGCGGCAAAGGAATCAAGCGCGCTCGAGGCCTTCGGCAGCGCGTTTTGACCCAGGTCCGTCTGGGCCTGGCCAAGGTTGGTCGCACCGGTCTGAATTGCGTTATTGATAGCGTCGCTGGCACCCGAGACAGCCGCGGCGTCATTCGCCATGGCGCTCGACTGCGCAGACAGACCGTCCTTGATGCTCTGCAACTTCTCGTTCTGCTCACGGAGCGTATTGATGGTCGATACAATGCGCGCGTCAATTTCCTCGGAACCTGTCGACGTGTCATTGGCGAGAATCTCCAAGTGCCCGATAACGGCCTTATTGTGGTCGATCGTCGCTTGGAGAGACTCGAGCGAGTTGTCGATACGGGTGGTCGTAGATGTGACCGTGCCCGTCAGCTTGCCGATGGCAGCGTTCGCGGAGGCCGACGTCTTGGTGAGCGCAAGGCTGCCTTCCGAGAGCGCCTTGGAGAGCGAGGCGATAGAGTTGCCCGCCGTGGTGCGAGCTTCACCCAGCAGGTCGTTGCCCTGAGAGATCGCTTGCGTCAGTGACGGCGCCTGACCCTGCATGCCGGCAAGTGCCGCATCAGCCGAGGCGATAGCGCCACTCGTCTTATCGATGGCGGCATTCATGTCGCCAATCGAATCGCGCACCTCGCCCAAGGTATCGGATGCCTCGGAGACAGAACTTGCCAACGAATCCTGAGTCTGGGTTGCCTTGTCCTTTAAATCGACTCCGGCATCCTTGGCAATGCTGGCAACGGTCTCGCCCACCGTGGAGACAAATTCCGAGTTGATCTGCTCCTCGATGGTGCTTGCACCGGTGTCGGTAACCTTGGGCGCAATAGCGCTCTTCTTCTCATTGACGTAGTACGTAAGCTTGGGCTGATGGTAGTTACCGTCGAGCATCGAAACCAGGTTATCCGAGAAGTTCTTGGGGATTACGATGGCCGCATAGTACTCACCGCTCTCGACGCCCTCCTTGGCATCGGACGCCGAATCGACGAAGGTCCAGCCCAGCTGATCGTTCTCCTTGAGCTGATCGACAACCTGGTCGCCCGCGTTGAGCTCGCCCACCAAGTCGTTTTGGGTGCCCCGATCGTTGTTGGCGATGGCAATCTTGATACCCTGGGTGTTTCCGTACGGATCCCAGTTGGCCACGATGTTGTACCAGGCATACAGCGAGGGAATAACGCACACGCCAAGGGTAACCACCAAGGCGACGGGGTTCACAAGCAGTCGCTTAATGTCGCGCTTAAATATCGCAAAGGACACCTTTGCATTGGATAGTTTGCTGCCGAGACTCACGCTTGGACCATCCATCCTGTCGTTAAATCGAATCGTACTATCGACAACCATTGTACGTAGGCGCTTTAGCGTCTCAGAGCACAATGGTATTGAGTTTTGCGGGTAGCAATATACTACGAAGACAAATTAACGTACAGTTGTACAGTATCCTAAATTTCAGCAGGTCACAAAACCACAACCCCGACAAATAATTGATCCCTTGGGGACGGAGGAATCATTCAAAAGGAAACGAGAGTGGAAAATCTCCCACTTCAAGCCCGCATTCGAGCCAAAAGTGGGAGATTATCCACTCTCGTTCTAATCTAGTTACGGTGCCGTATCCCCGAACTACATCAAGTTGCAAACAGCCGCCGCGAAGGCTACGGGGTCCTCGGGGAGGATGCCCTCGACCAGCAGAGCCTGGTCATAGAGCAGACCGGAGTACTGCTTGATCTTGTCGGCGTCGCCTGCCTTCTGGGCAGCGACAAGCTTGTCAAAGACCGGGTGCTTGGCGTTGAGCTCGAGCACGCGCTGGCTCTTGGGCATGCCGTCGGGCGCGCCCTCGGGTCCCTTCTGGAGCACCTTCTCCATCTCAAGCGAAAGCGGGCCCTCGGTGGTGATGCAAGCGGGGGCATCGGTCAGGCGCGCGGAGACGGCAACTTTCTCGACCTTGTCACCGAGCGCCTCCTTCATAGCGCTAAAGAGGTCCTCGTTTTCCTTGGTGGCGTCCTCGGCCTCCTTCTTCTCGTCCTCGGTCGCCAGATCAAGATCACCGGTCGCGACGTTCTTGAGCTCCAGATGACGATCCTCGACCTCGGGCTCGGCACCGTCGGCCACAGCCTTCTCGGCAGCCTCGCGGGCAGCATCGTCCTCGTAGATCTTGGGCATATCGGCGGCAACGTACTCACGCATAGCCTGGAACGTGAACTCATCCACATCCTGCGTCAGCAGCAGCACGTCATAGCCGCGGTCGAGCACGCCCTTTACCACGGGCATCTTGGCCAAGCGCTCGCGCGAGTCGCCGGCGGCGTAGTAGATGGCCTTCTGATCCTCGGGCATGCCCTTGGCATACTCGGCCAGGGTAATCATCTTCTGTTCCTTGGCAGACCAGAACAGCAACAGGTCGGCGAGCTCATCGGCCTTCATGCCATAGCTCGAGTAGATGCCGTACTTAAGACCGCGGCCAAAGTTCTCAAAGAACTTCTCGTAGGCCTCGCGGTCGTTGTCACGCATATCCTCAAGGTCGGCGGTGATCTTCTTTTCCACACGCTTGGCGATGGCCTTGAGCTGACGGTTCTGCTGAAGCGTCTCGCGCGAGATGTTGAGCGACACATCGGCGGAATCCACGACGCCGCGGACAAAGTTGTAGTAGTCGGGCAGCAGGTCGTCGCACTTCTCCATGATCAGGACGTTGGAGCTGTAAAGCGACAGGCCCTTCTCGTAGTCCTTGCTGTACAGATCGAACGGCGCGCGTCCCGGCACAAACAGCAGGGCGTCATACTCGAGCGTGCCCTCGGCGTGGAAGCTGATGGTGCGCGCAGGATCGTCAAAGTCGTGGAACGTGGACTTGTAGAACTCGTCGTAGTCCTTCTGCTCGACATCGGAGCTGCGCTTCTTCCAGATCGGTGTCATGGAATTGACGGTCTCGAGCTCCTGGTAGTCCTCGTACTCGGGCTTGTAATCATCCGGCGCGTCCTCGGGCTTGGGTTTCTGGCGGCTCTTGGACACCATCATCTGAATCGGGTAGCGCACATAGTTGCTGTACTGCTGAATCAGGCTCTTGAGACCCCACTCGGTCAGGAAGCGATCGTAGGTCTCGGCCTCGCCGTCGGCATCGAGCTTCTCGTTCTCGCGCAGCGTCAGGATGACATCGGTACCGTGCTCGGCGCGCTCGCCGTCCTCGATGGTGTAGCCCTCAAGACCGTCGGATTCCCACACATGGGCGACATCCTCGCCATAGGCGCGGCTGACGACCTTCACATGGCTGGCGACCATAAAAGCCGAGTAGAAGCCCACGCCAAACTGACCGATGATGTCGACATCGGAGCCCTGCTGCTCGGCGTTCTCGGTCTTAAACTCCTCGGAGCCGGAATGGGCGATGGTGCCCAGATTGCGCTCGAGCTCCTCGGCGGTCATGCCAATGCCGTTATCCGAGATGGTAATGGTGCGGGCGTCTTTATCAAAGGAGACGCGAATGGCCAGGTCGCCCTGGTCGATCTTGACGCTCGGGTCCTGCAGGCTCTTAAAGTTGAGCTTGTCGACGGCGTCGCTCGCGTTAGAGATAAGCTCGCGCAGGAAGATTTCCTTATTGGTGTAGATGGAGTTGATCATGAGGTCGAGCAGTTTTTTGCTCTCGGTCTTAAATTGACGCATGTGCAGTCCTTTCGCGCTACCCCCGTCCGCAAAAACGGCCCGGTTGCCCGAGCCGCATCGCAGACCTGCTATGTTCAGACTTAGATTTTATAACCCATTAGCGCGCATATATACATACGGAATCGAAAAACTGTATGTTGGAACACCCATGCGTCGATTGCCAAGGAGTATCCCCAACTGCCAGCAGAAAAGGAACGTCCCTATCTGCCATCTACGCGCTTGGCCATCCAGACATGGGGCTGGCCCTCGTCTTCGTAATCTACCGGGGCAATTTGCGTGTAGCCCGTCTTTGCATAGAGCGGCAACACGTATTCCTGCGCATGCAGCTTAATAAGCTTAGCGCCGGCATTGCGTGCACACACAGCACTGGCCTCGACGATCGCACTCGCCAGTCCGCGACGACGCATAGCCGGCAGCACGGCGACGCGCCCCATAATGTAGGTCTCCCCCGCCGCAACGCCTTCGTCCATGTCGCATGCCGGCAACACCGGGGCCTCTGCGTCAGCCACGCGCTCAAGCTCTTCGGGAAACACGCGCGAGCAACCGGCAAGCTCGCCGTCTACATAGAGCGTCACATGAATGCAGTTTGGATCCTCGTCGATAGCGTCGAACTCATTCTCGTAGCCCTGCTCGTCCATAAAAACGACGCGGCGCACCAACGCCGCGTCATCAAAGCATCCCGTCTTAAGTTGGATATCCATGGCTGCCCTTTCATTCAATGCGAACGTTAGGGACAGATATTAGCGAAAATGAGCTCCGCGCACACTAAACTTCGCGCGAGCCTTCGCCAGGCAGTCGTAATGACCCACGTTATGGGCATCGCTCGCGATGAAGCTGTACAGGTTCTGATCGAACAGGCGCTGTGCCGGCTTTTTCTCGCGACCAAAGCGACCGCCGGCAATAAAGTCCGCCGAAGCCTGCAGCTTGCAGCCCATATCGACCAGGCGCTCCGCCACGCTTACATCCTTTTGAACCGCACGATAGCGCTCAGGATGAGCGATGATCACCTGATAGCCACGGCACTGCAAATCGTAAATCGTGTTCTCGTACTCTCTAAACGCATACGCATCGGCATGCGTCGAAAGCTCGAGCAGAAACTCGTTGGTTCCATCGAAATGCAAGTGCTCCGCGGCATCGATACCAAGCTCAACGAGCTTTCGATGGTTGACCTCGAAGCCCATCTGGAGCGGAAAACCGTCAGCGTTATCACGCAGCAGCTCAAAGGCATCCCACATCTTGTCGTAATCAAAATAGGGATCACGGCAGTGAGGAGTGCAAACGATTCTGGTTACACCGGCCCGCTTGGCAGCCTCGAGCATCGCCAAGCTCTCATCGAGATCGGCGGCGCCGTCGTCTACACCCGGCAAGATATGGCAATGAATGTCACGCATAGGTCAGCCTTAATCAACTAAACGTTTGCTCGGTTGGTGAAGATGCCCTTTTTGGAAGTCCCCTGATCGTCGGAGCCCTTCTTCACCTTCTTACCGTCCTTGGTGTAGTAGGAGTAGTAGTACTCGCTGGTCTCGGTCTCGCAGTAGTTCATAACGGTACCGATGAGCTTGACCTTCTCGGACTTCTTAAGCTGGCCGATAGCGTTGAGTGCCTCCTCGCGCTTGGTGAAGTCCTCGCGCACCACGAACAGCGTACCGTCGGTCAGGCTGGCAATCTCGGCAGCATCGATGAAGGTGCCGACCGGGGGAGCATCAAAGATGACGTACTGGAACTTGGCGGACAGTGCCTTTACCAACTTGGCAAAGCGGTGAGAGACGATGATGTCGGCAGGATTGGGAATATGCGGCTCAGCATCGAGGAAGTAGAAGTTCTTCTGACCCGTCTCGACAATTGCCTGGTCAATGGAGATCTGCTCGGAAAGGACCGCATAGAGTCCGCCGCGCGAACGAACGCCGAGCATATCGGAAAGGGACCTGCGGCGCATATCGGCCTCGACCAGGAGCACGGACTTGCCGCTCGTGGCGATTGCCTGAGCAAGGTTAATGGAAACCGTAGACTTGCCCTCGTTGGGAATCGAGGAGGTAACGGTGATGGTGCGAATGGGGTCGTCCACGCTCGCAAAGCGGATGTTGGCCAGAAGGGTCTTGGCGGCATTCTGTACAACGAGCTTATCGGTGTTCTTTGCCTTAGCCATGCCTATTTACCACCTTTCATAGCCGGAATTCGGCCAACAACGGGAATGCCCAGGAGCTCTTCTGCCTCTTCGGCACCGCGGATGCGGGTATTGAGCATGTCTGCCAAAACGACATAGGCAACTGCGATAAAGATACCGGCGAGGAACGCGACAGCAACGTACAGCGTGCGCTTGGGGCCGCTGGGAACTTCGGGAGTCTTAGCCTCGTCGATAACGTTGATGCTCTGGGCAGCGCCGACGTTCTGAGCGACCGTACTCACCGAGCTGGCCATGGCCTTTGCGACCTTAGCCGTCTCCTTGGCATCGGTGCCGGTAACCGAAAGCGTAATGACACGCGTGGTGGTCTCGGAGGAAACAGACACCTTGTAGTCATCCAGGTCAGCAAGGCCCAGCTCATTGGCAGCACCGCTCTTAACGCTATCGCTATCCAGCAGCGTGGCGATATCGTTGGAAAGCATCTGGCTCGCCGAGAGATCGTTGTAGCTCATCTGACCGCTATCGTCGGTTTTGGCGAGAACGTACATGCTCGTCGTCGCGGTGTAGGTGTTGTCCATCGCAACGAAGGACACGATGCCCATGGCGATCGCGCAGACCACCGGAAGGGTGATGACCAGCTTAAGGTGCTTTTTGAGCAGCTGGAACAGTTCGAGAAGGGTCATGCAGCTTGCCTTTCATTTCCCCAGTTCGGATTGACAAAACTGTCCGTATGTTATCGCATCTTTTTATCGAGACCAAACTCTATACATAAGAAACAGGCTCTCCTGTAAAAATGTCGGAAGCAATCGTAAAATTGCACAACAACGCCGCACCCGAAAGTTAAATGCGGCGTCTACATCAATATCTATGTTGTATCGCTATGCGAATGGCTCGTCCTGCTGTATGGGAAACGTCACCGTAATGGTGGTTCCCACGCCCAACTCGCTCGACAGATCGAGCGTGGCGTGATGATACAGGGCCGCATGCTTGACAATGGCAAGCCCCAGGCCGGTTCCGCCGCGTGCCTTGGACCTACTCTTGTCCACGCGATAGAACCGCTCAAATACCTTGCCCTGTTCTTCAGGCGCGATACCGATTCCCGTGTCGGCGACCGCGAGGAACGGATGGCCTTCGTCGTTGGCGCCGCACTGCAGCGTAACCGTACCGCCGGGTCGATTGTAGCGGATGGCGTTGCTTGCCAGATTATAGATGAGCTCGTCGATCAAGCGCGACACGCCTTCGATGACCACGGGCTTGGTCTCATGACTTATCGTCACATTCGCCTGACGGGCGACCTGTTCAAGACGCTGCTCAACCGCGTAGATGGCACGCGAGAGCTCAATAGGCTCCGTGGATCCAATGGGCACCGCCTCGCCCTCAGTTGCACGCTCGGCCTCGTCCAAGTTAGACAGCGTAAGGATGTCGTTGACAAGCGCTGCCAAGCGGCCCGCCTCACGATAAATGCGACCGCCAAAGTTGCGCAGGTCGTCCTCGCCCTCGACCATGCCGTTTGCGATGAGCTCGGCATAGCCCGAAATCGCCGTAAGCGGCGTCTTGAGCTCATGGGTGATATTCGCCGTGAACTCGCGGCGCATACGATCGTTGTCCGCCAGCACCGCCATTTGGCGCTTGAGTTCCTGGCGCTGCGACTCGATACGCTCAAGCATGGGGACCATCTCGGCATAGGCGTGCTCATAGCTACGGCGTGGGTGGTCCAAATCCACCTCTTGCAACGGCGCGATGATGGCACGGGACTCGCGGCGCGCCATAAAAAACGAGAGTACCGCACCCGCTGCTGCGATAAGCAGCATCGGCGCCACCATCGACAGCAAAATCGCCGCAACGCCAGGCTGGGCCTGCGCCAAGCGGACAACCTGGCCGTTATCAAGGGCGACGGCGCGATACAGCATAATCTCGTCGAGCGTAGAGCTTGCGCGCTCCGCGGAACCCGAACCATTCTCAAAGGCCTCGATGACCTCGGGGCGATCGCCGTGGTTGGGCAGTGTGGAAGGCGACGCCTCGTTGTCGTAGGCAACCGATCCATCCTTGTTAATCAGCGTGATGCGCAAGTCCTCGCGATCGAGGCTACGCAAGAACGGGATGAGCTCCTGCTGCTCGTCGAGGGCGGCAGCAATGAGCTCGGTTTCCTGTGCCAGATTGGCACTCGTGGCATCCGCCAAGGTGTTTTGTACAAAGAACGCACCCAGCACCGTAAACGCCACGATAACCGCCATGGCGCAGACAAAGATCGTCACAAAAACGCGGTGCGACAGCGTATGTTTTCCCTGGGGGGCGAAGACCACGGGTTACTCCTCCGATGCAGTGGCCGCGGTGTCTTCACCTTCGGCACCATCACCGGCAGAAGGCTCGGCCAAGCGGTAGCCCACGCCGCGCACGGTCTCGATGGCGCTGGCATGCTCGCCCAGTTTTTGGCGAAGCGTCTGCACGTGCACGTCAACGGTGCGCGAACCGCCGTCGAAGTCCCAGCCCCACACGCTCTGCAGCAACGACTCGCGGGTAAAGACCACGCCGGGCTTGCGCATGAGGTACTCGAGCAGGTCGAACTCGCGCAGGGTGAGCTTAAGCGGCTCGCCGGCAACGGTCACCTCGCGATGGCTGGGCGAGAGCACAATGTCGCCCACGCTGAGCACATCGCTTGCCTGCTTGACCATGCCGCCGCGACGCAGCAGTGCGCGGCAGCGGCTGGCGAGCTCTATGAGCGAGAAGGGTTTAGTCAGGTAATCGTCGGCACCGCCATCGAGCGCCATCACCTTGTCGAGCTCGGTATCCTTGGCGGTAAGCATCATGATGGGCACCGTCGCCGTCAGGCGATCGGCACGCAGGCGACGCATAATCGCCAAGCCATCGGTATCGGGCAGCATGATGTCGAGCAGCACGGCATCGGGTACCCGTCGCGCCACGGCGGCCTTAAACTCGCCGTCGCACGAAAAGCCCTCGGCCTCGATTCCCTGCTTGCGCAGCGCATAGACCGTCAAATCCCTGATGTTGTCATCGTCCTCGACGTAATAGATCATGTTGAACCCCTTTGCGGCCGACATGACCGCATCTTAACCCTAAAGGTGCCTATACTAGATGGTATCAGCCAAAACGGCCCGTCAAATAATCCGCCGTGCGCGGATCAGTCGGATTCTTGAAGAGTTGCGCGGTAGGCGCGTGCTCCACCAGCTCACCCAGCAAAAAGAACGCGACCGAATCGGAAATACGCGCGGCCTGCTGCATGTTGTGCGTAACGACCACCAGCGTGCAGGTCTCCCTGAGCTCGCAGGCCAGCTGCTCCACCACCAGCGTCGATACGGGGTCGAGCGCCGAGGTCGGCTCGTCCATCAGCAGAATATCGGGCTGCACGGCAAGTGCGCGGGCGATGCACAGGCGCTGCTGCTGTCCACCCGAAAGACCCAGGCCCGACTCCTTGAGCTTGTCCTTGACCTCGTCCCACAGGGCAGCGCGACGCAGGGCGTCTTCGACCAGCTCGTCGAGCACGGCGCGATCGCGCACACCCATACCGCGCGGCCCATAGGCGACGTTGTCGTAGATGCTCATGGGAAACGGGTTGGGGCGCTGGAACACCATGCCCACGCGCTGGCGCAAACGGCAGATGTCGTAATCGCCCAGGATATCTTGACCATCGAGCGCAATCTTGCCCTCGATGCGGCAATCCTTGATGCCGTCGTTCATGCGGTTAAAGCAGCGCAGGAGCGTCGACTTGCCGCAGCCCGAAGGCCCGATAAACGAGGTGATCTGCTTGTCGCGGATCTTGATATTCACGTCCTTGAGCGCATGATGGTCGCCATAGAACAGGTCGAGGCCCTCGACGTCGATGCGCGTCGGCGAGGCGGCAAGATCCTCTGCCGTGGGGCGAGTCGCATCCCCAACCTCGCGCTCGTGCGCGGCCTCGGCCTGCGCTTTCATGAGTTTTTCAAGCTCCGTGGGCTCCACAGCCGCAGCAGCCGTCATACCGCATACCTCCACATCGATATCAATTCAGCAGTATCGATAGTAGAAATCGCGGCTCATATGCACGTGAGCGCATTGTCAAGTGTTTGTAAGGGCACGCTGGCTATGCGGCGGGCAGCTCGATGGTGAATATCGTGTGTTCGGGCGTCGATTCACATGCAACGGTACCGCCGTGTGCCGCGATGATCTCCTTGGCGATGGCAAGCCCCAGTCCAGCGCCGCCGCGATTGGTCGCACGCGCCGCATCCAGGCGATAGAACTTCTCAAAGATCACCTTGAGCTTAGCCGCAGGGATAGGATCGCCCTGATTGATAAAGCGCACGCGCACGCTGCCATCGTCTTGGCGCCCGGCCTCGATCGTGATAGTCGAGCCCTCATAGCTATAGGCGACGGCGTTTTTCATGATGTTGTTGAACACGCGAGCCATCTTGTCGCCATCCACGAGCACCGTCAGGTCCTCGCGAATATCAACTTGGGCTTCCTTATGCTGCTCGTTGAGGATGGGATAGAACTCGTCAGCCACCTGAGCCAGCAGCAACCCCAGATCAACATAGCCGCGCGTGAGCACGATATCGTGGAAGTCAAAGCGCGTGATATCGAAGAACTCTTCGATGAGTGCATCGAGCCGGTGCGCCTTGTCGAGAGCCACGCCCGTAAAGTGCGCACGTTGCTCAACCGGCAGCTCAGGAGCCTCTTGCAGCAGCGAAAGATAGCCCACCACACTGGCAAGCGGGGTGCGTAGGTCATGTGCCAAGTACGTGACCAAATCGTCCTTGCGATGCGACTCGTCACGCAGAGCTTGCTGCACCTTGCGCTCACGGTCACGCACGCGGTTAAGGGCGCCCTCGACCTCCAAGAAGTCGCCGTCAATGTTGTCCCAGGTGTCGGGGTGATCGATCAGGCGATCTTGAATACGAGCGGCCAGCACACAATCGGCATGCTGCTCGCCCTGCTCGTAGCCCTGGTAGTACAGGGCGCGGCCGCACAAGAACAGCACGCACGCGGCAAGCGCCAGCACAAAGCCAAGCATGTTGAATACAAAGCCGGCATCGAACAGCACCGGCCCTTCGATGCCGCCGAGCGCCATGGCGCCAATCGCCAACGTCATGGCCCACGCGGCGCCGCCAATCACCATGCAGCGGCGCACGATCTCAAATCGATCGATCAGCAAAAAGCCGACAAGCAGCACCGCCAAGATTCCAGCGATGTTATCAATGCCAATCAGCAGCAGGCTCAGCAAAAAGAGCAGCACCGTTGCAAGCGCGCGGTTGTCGACGACCGACCTCACGTATTCAAAGAGTCGATCGGGCACCTCGAACGCTTGTCTATCGTCTTTTGTCATATCAAGATCCTCACAAGCGAAAAGCGTTATTCGATTATGTAGCCGACGCCCCAGACGTTTTTGATAAAGCGCGGCTTTTGTGCGTCGTCGCCAATCTTTTCGCGCAAGTGGCGAATGTGCACCATCACCGTATTGTTGGAGCCGGGCATAAAATCCTCGTTCCACACCGCACGGAACAGGTCCTCCACGGCCACCACGCTGCCCGCGCGCTCCGCAAGATACTGGGTCATGGTACCGATGCCCGGCCCGATCTCCAGCACGCAGTCCTCCTTCGTGATCTCCGCAGAAGAAATAATCCGGTCCAGAACCGTCGTGTCTATAAGAAAGTTCTGTCCGAATTTTTTTTGAAAATTGAAATGGTACTTCTGCAGTACCGCAATGGTATTCTGGGGAATGCCCAAATAAGCCATAATAAGCCTCCTTAATAATACTTAAAATCCTCTAAAAAATGAATACAATCATACAACACCAGCACATCCATTCCCTGTTCCGGTTCATACTGCTCCATCAGTTGGAACAGTTTCCCGTTAAAATACCGCAGATCCACCACGTAGATATTCTCATAATGGGCCGTGAGCAGCGGAATCAGGCTGTTGGCATAAGAATCCTTGATGACAAACAGCGTCTTACCGGGATTGTATCCCGTATGAATCTCAATAAATGCATGATTGTCATTCAGGAAAAATCCATACTGGTTCTTGGTATCCAGATAATCCGGTGCATACAGAGAATCAGCCGTGTCCGCAAAATCATACGTCACCGATACTGCTTTTTTCTCCGTCTCCGGGAAATACTGTATGCTATCCTTCGTCCAGTCCACATTGATACGGGACTGCAGGGTTCCCTGAAAATTCT
>UROA01000020.1 GCA_900549355.1 uncultured Collinsella sp.
CGACCGCTATGGCGTGGATATCCCGGAAGATGCCCGCGTACTTGCGCGACGATGCTGGCCGGGCGCCCTGACTATCGTGGTCAAGGCGGCTCCCTGCGTGCCGACCTTTATGCGTGCTGCCGACGACACCGTGGCCCTGCGCGCTTCGGCTTCTCCCGTGGTCCAAGCGCTCATCCGCGCCTGCGGCAGTCCCCTTGCCTGCACGAGCGCCAACACACACGGCGCGCCCTCGCCGGCAAGCTTTGCCGCCGTCGAAGGTCGCATCCTGGAGGGGGTCGATGTTGCCGTCGACGCCGGCGAGACCCCGTGTCGCGACGCCTCGACCATCGTGTCGTTCCAGCACGGCGGGCTCCAGATCCTGCGCCAAGGCGCACTTCCCGCATCAGAGATCGAACGGGTCCTGTCCGACCCGATGCAATAGAAAGGTGTAAGCGATGTCGTTGAATCTGGGCAGCCTGGGCATGGAAGATGCCTCGTTTAACTTTGGCGGTTCCTACATCATGGCGCTCGACTGCGGCACCACCTCGGTACTTGCGACCATCGTCGACGAGTACGGCTGCATCGTCGCGCAGGCACGTCGTAGCGTCAAAACCAGCTTCCCGCGTCCCGGTTGGATAGAGCAAGACCCCATGGAGGTGCTTGCCAGCCAGATCGGCGTGATGATGGAGGTCCAGTTTAAGAGCGGCATCCATTCTGACCGCATCGCCGCCATCGGTATCTCCAACCAGCGCGAGACCACGGTGGTGTGGGACCGCATAAGCGGCCAACCCATCTATAACGCCATCGTGTGGCAATGCCGTCGCACCGCACCTCTGATCGACGAGCTGGTCGAGCGGGGCGCAGAAGAGCTGGTGCGGTCCCGCACGGGACTCACGCTCGATCCGTATTTCTCGGCTTCCAAGGTGCAGTGGATCCTCGACAACGTCGACGGTGCGCGCGAGAGCGCGGCGGCGGGCGACCTCATGTTCGGCACCATCGACACCTGGCTCATCTACAACCTCACCGGCAGTCAGGTCTTTGCCACCGACTACACCAATGCCAGCCGCACGGCGCTCTTTAATATCCATACGCTCGATTGGGACGACGACCTGCTGGCGCTCTTTGACGTTCCACGTTCCATGATGCCCGAGGTTCGTTGGAGCTCGGGCGACTACGGCCGCGTCGCGAGCGACATCATGACCAACATGCCGCCCATCATGGGCGTGGCGGGCGATCAGCAGGCGTCGCTGTTCGGCCACTGCTGCTTCCATCCCGGCCAGACCAAAAACACCTATGGCACGGGTTGCTTTATGCTCATGAACACCGGCGACGAGGTCGTCGAATCCAAGAACGGTCTGGTCTCCACGATCGGTATCGCCGCGGACGGCAAGATCAGCTATGCACTCGAGGGCTCCATCTTTGCTGCCGGCTCAACCATGAACTGGCTGCGCAACAACATGGGCATCATCTCGAGCGTGAGCGAGTCGGCACAACTCGCCGCTTCGATTAGCGACAACGAGGGCTGCTACTTCGTTCCCGCTTTTGCGGGTTTGGGTGCTCCCTGGTGGGACCCGCATGCCCGCGGTATCGTGTGCGGTCTGACCGGCGCCTCGAGCCGTGCGACCATCGTACGTGCCGCCTGCGAATCCATGGCATATCAGAGCTACGACGTGCTGCGCGCCATGGAGCAGGACGTGGGGCTTTCGATTGAGCGCCTGTCTGTCGATGGCGGTGCCTCGCGCAACGAGTTCATCATGCAATTCCAGGCTGACCTGCTGGATATCCCCGTGCTGCAATGCGAGACGGTGGAGACCACGGCAATCGGTGCCGCGTACTTGGCGGGTCTTGCCGTCGGCTATTGGGAAGACCTTGAAGAGCTGGAGCAAAATGCCCAGATCGTTAGGACCTTCCTTCCCTATATGTCCGCCGAGCGTCGCGAGCAAAACCTTGCGGGCTGGCGTGATGCAGTCAAGCGCTCGCTCAGTACCGCACAGTAGGGCTGCGATGGGCTGCTCGATACAACAAACCGCTAAACTTATGCATGGCGTGCGGCGGCAACATTGCTGCGCGCCTTGTCAGCAAGGCCGTTTTGCGGCCGCAACGAAAGGGGCAATCAACCCATGACCGTCACCTACGATGCGTCCCGTGTGACGCTTGTCGATCATCCGCTCGTCCAGCACAAGCTGTCGATCCTGCGCGACAAAAACACCGGCACCAACCAGTTCCGCCAGCTTGTGCGCGAGCTTGCACTTTTTGACGGCTACGAGGCCATGCGCGACCTGCCCATGGAAGACGTCGAAGTCGAGACCCCCATCACCACCGCAACGTTTAAGCAGCTTGCCGGCAAGAAACTCGCCATCGTGCCCATCCTGCGTGCGGGCCTTGGCATGGTCGACGGCATCCTCGACCTGGTGCCCTCCGCTCGCGTGGGCCACATCGGTATGGAACGCGACGAGGTCACCCACGAGCCGCATGAGTATTACTGCAAGATGCCTAAGGATATCGACCAGCGCATCTGCCTGGTCGTCGACCCCATGCTTGCCACGGGCGGTTCGGCCGAGATGGCCATCAGCTACCTGCGCGAGCGCGGTGTCAAGGACATCCGCATGCTGTGCATCGTCGCGGCCCCCGAGGGCCTCAAGTCGCTGACTGAGAAGGATCCTGATGTGCATATCTATACCTGCGCCATCGACGACCATCTCAACGAGGCTGCCTACATCGTTCCAGGCCTCGGCGACGCCGGCGACCGTATCTACGGCACGCTGTAATCTCTGGGCCATACCGGCTAACGTCGAAAATACGAAGAAATGGTGCGCGCGGGCGAGCAAAAGACGTCCACGCGCGCTCCTGTTAACGGACGTTTTGCGCTGAGGGGTTCGAGAAAAACGTATTAGCGTACCTGCGGCATAAAGAAGGTCTTAAGAAAACGAACAGGTGCGTATTAACCGATGCTTTTTCGGTTGTACTTTAGCGATTGGCTCGTACAATAGTCACCAATGTTTGGCGGGAACTGTCCTGTGAGGCGTTAAAAAGGAAAGTGAGGACGCCAGTGTTTCAGATAGCCGATCTGCTCGCTATCGTTGCAGGCGCCATCGCGGGCGCAATTGCCTTCCTTCCCTTTGTCTTTACGCTCAAGCCGGTTCTTGACGATAAACAGAATGCGGACATGCTCAAGGGTATGGTGAGTCTCGCGGTCTCGGCAATCGCGTTGCTTGTCTTTACCTTGGTTGTGTTTGTGTTGTTCGGAGAGGCATTTCGCATGTTCCTCCTGGGCGAGGCGATCGGCTTCGTGGCCTTTATGGCCGCCTGCGCGGTTCGCGTCGCCAAGGCGCTGCGAGATCCTCATGAGGTCGAAAGGTAAGTCGTGGAAATTTTTGAAAAGCTGCCTGATGAGATTAATCATCTGGTCAGCGAGTTCAGCTCCACCCCTGTCGTGGGCGATCTGAGCTGCGGCATCACGCAGTACTCGTTTTGGCTGATCGTCTCCACGATCGTGCTCCTGATCGTCCTGGCCGTGTTCAAGAAGAAGCAGACTTTGGTTCCCAAGGGCTTCTTCGTCAACGGTTTCGAGTACATCATCGAGTACGTCGAGAACGATATCGGCAAGGGCGTCGTGGGTGAGAACTGGAAGAAGCACTTCCCGTTCCTGTGCTCGCTTTTCCTGTTCATCCTGATCAACAACATGATCGGCCTGATTCCGGGAATGAAGCCCGGCACCGGCGCAATCGGCTCCACCGCCGCGCTCGCCATCTTCGCCTTCGTGTACTTCATCTACTACGGATGCAAGGCTCACGGCGTGATCGGCTACATCAAGAGCCTCGCTCCGCAGGGCGTGAGCTTCCCGATGAACGTGCTCGTGTGGGTCGTCGAGCTTTTCTCGACCTTCCTGCGCCTCATCACGCTCGCCGTCCGTCTGTTCTGCAACATGTTCGCAGGACACGTGGTCATGGGCTCGTTCGCCATCATGGCGAGCATGTTCATGCAGCCGCTGCTTCAGCAGGTTTCCGCGGCCCACGCCGTCGGCGCCCTGCCTTCGCTGGCCTGGCTTGCCATCCTCATCCTGATCTATGCGATCGAGCTTGTGGTCGGCGCCATCCAGGCTTACGTCTTCACGGTCCTTACCGCCGTGTATGTCTCCGAGGCAGAGGAGGTCGCGGAGGAGGAGTAGTCTTCCGCTCGCGCCTTAATGGTAAGGCAATTCGTTAAACCGCCGGTGCCCGTACCCATGGAGCCCGGCAGTTATAAAAAGGTTATCCTGCGTGAAATAAGACACGCACGACAAAGGAGGAATCGTGGGAGTTATCGGTTACGGTCTCGGTGTTATCGGCGCTGGTCTTGCTATCGGCCTGTCTGCTCTGGGTGCTACGGGTGCTATGGCCCGTCAGCCTGAGGTCCAGGGCCGCGTGTTCACCGTCTTCATCATGGGCTCCGCCTTCGGCGAGGCTCTGGCTCTGATCGGCTTCGTTGTCGCGCTGATCGTTAAATAGCACGGAGCGTCAAGTATGAATCTTTCATCCCAGAAGAGCGCGATCGCACTCTCCGCGTCCGCGGCCGCGCTGCTCATGCCGGTTTCCGCGTTCGCTGAGGACGGCGCTGCCGGTGCGGACATCCTCATCCCTAAGATGGCGGAGTTCATCCCGGCGCTTATCGCCTTCCTGATTATCTGGATCGTGCTGGCCAAGGTCGCCCTGCCGGGCATCATGAAAACCATGGAGGAGCGCGGCAAGAAGATCGAGGAGAGCCTCGACGAGGCCGAGAAGACCAAGCAGGAGGCTATCGCCAAGCGCTCTGAGTCCGACTCGATCGTCACCGACGCCCGTCGTCAGGCTGCCGACATTGTTCTCGAGGCCCGTAAGGACGCCGAGTCCGAGCGCGCCCGTATCATCGAGGCTGCTCACAAGGAGGCCGAGGAGATCATCGCCAAGGCCCATACGACCGTCGAGGACGAGCGCAAGTCCATCTACGCTGGTGCCGCGAGCTCCATCGCCGACCTGTCCGTTGCCGTCGCCACCAAGATCGTGGGCGAGGCACTCGAGGACGATGCCGAGCAGAAGAAGCTCATCGAGCGCTACATCCAGGAAGCAGGTAGCCTGAATGCCGACTAGCCGCTATCAGGACAAGGTGCTCGAGACCTACGCGCGTTCCCTTTTGGAAGCCGCCAAGGCCGAGAACCATGTGTTCGAGGACCTCGAGATGATCGAGCGCTTGGCTTCTGCCAGCCCCGAGATCATCGCCGTGCTCGACACCATGTCCAAGCGCGACCAGCTCGACCTTCTTCCCAAGGTGGCAGCTGCCTTTAAGTATGTTGCCGAGGAAGACGAGGATGTAGTGGGCGTGACCGTCACCACGGCGATCCCGCTCGACGACGAGCTGCGTCAAACCATCACTAAGAAATGCGAGCAGGACTTCGGCCGCAAGGTATTCCTTATCGAGCAGGTCGACCCGTCTATCGTGGGCGGCCTGGTGCTCGAGGCCCGCGGCGAGCGTCGTGACATTTCCGTCAAGACGCAGCTGCGCATCGCGCAGGAGACCCTCGCAAACTCTGCTAATTCGTACGGAGGTGAAGCCTAATGTCCGAAACCCTCAATGCCCAGGATATCGCCAAGAAACTGCAGGAGCAGCTCACGAGCCTCTCCGCGACGGTCGATACGCATGAGGTTTCAACGGTCGACGAGGTAGGCGACGGCATCGCGCGCGTCTCCGGCCTCAAGAGCGCCATGGCAGGCGAGCTTCTGGAGTTCAAGAGCTCCGATACCGGTGAGACCGTCTTCGGCCTTGCCCAGAACCTTGACCGTGACGAGGTCGGCGCCGTTCTGTTCGGTGCCGTCGACTCCATCAAGGAAGGCGACGAGTGCCGCACCACTGGCCGCGTTATGGATATCCCCGTGAGCCGTGCCATGCTCGGCCGCGTCGTCAATCCGCTCGGCCAGCCCATCGACGGCCTGGGCGACATCGTCGCTACGCACCGTCGCCCCATCGAGTTCAAGGCTCCCGGCGTCATCGATCGTACCCCGGTGTGCGAGCCGGTTCAGACCGGTCTGCTCGCTATCGACTCCATGGTGCCTATTGGCCGCGGTCAGCGTGAGCTCATCATCGGTGACCGTAAGACCGGTAAGACCGCCATCGCCATCGACGCTATCCTCAACCAGCGCGGCAAGGGCATGGTCTGCATCTATGTCGCCATCGGCCAGAAGGCCTCCACGGTTGCCAACATCCGCGAGACCCTCGCTCAGCACGGTGCGCTCGACTACACCATCATCGTTTCGGCCACCGCTGCCGATTCCGCCCCTATGCAGTACATCGCGCCTATGGCCGGTGCCGCTATCGGCGAGTTCTTCATGTACAACGGCGAGGACGGCAAGCCCGCCAGCGAGACCAACCCCGGCGGTCACGTGCTCGTCATCTACGACGACCTGTCCAAGCAGGCTGTGGCCTACCGTCAGATGTCGCTGACGCTGCATCGTCCGCCCGGACGCGAGGCCTATCCTGGCGACATCTTCTACCTGCACTCTCGTCTGCTCGAGCGTGCCGTCAAGATGTCCAAGAAGAACGGTTACGGCTCCATGACGGCACTGCCGATCATCGAGACCCAGGACGGCGACGTCTCGGCCTACATTCCGACCAACGTCATTTCCATTACCGATGGTCAGATCTACCTGCAGTCCGAGCTCTTCTTCCAGGGTCAGCGCCCGGCAGTCGACGTGGGCATCTCCGTGTCCCGCGTCGGTGGCGATGCGCAGACCAAGGCCATGAAGCAGGTCGCCGGCAACCTCCGTCTGGACCTCGCTTCCTATCAGGAGCTCGCTGGCTTTACCCAGTTCGGCTCCGACCTCGACGAGGCTACTCAGAAGCAGCTGACCCATGGTGCCCGCATGACCGAGCTCCTGAAGCAGCCGCGTTACAAGCCGTTTGAGGTTGGCGAGCAGATCGTTACGCTGTTCGCTGGCAACGAGGGCTTCCTGGATGACCTGGAGATCGCCGACGTGCTGCCTTTCCGTGCCGAGCTCATCGAGTACATGGACAATGGCTTTGGCTCGCTGCTCGACAAGGTTCGCGCCAAGAAGATCGATGATGACACCAAGGCTGAGCTCTTGCGCGTCATCGGCGACTTCAAGCAGCAGTTCATGGCCAAGCACCATTCGGATGTTTCTGGATCAGAGGAGAACTAAGCCCCATGGCCAACCTTCGCGACATTAAGAAGCGAATCTCCTCGGTTACCACGACCAAGCAGATCACGCGCACGATGGAGATGGTCTCTACGGCCAAGATCCGTCGTGCCCTCGATCGCTCCAAGCAGGCCGAGCCCTATAAGGAGGCGCTGACCGACGTCATGTTGACGGTCGCCGGCGACGCCTCCTGTTCGGGCACCGATCCCATGCTGCAGAAGCATGAGAGCGTCAAGCATGGCCTGATTGTCGTTATTGCCTCGGACCGCGGCCTTGCCGGCGGTTTCAATACGACGGTGGAGCGCACGGCCGAAAAGCTCGCCGCTTCTTGGGCGAACGACGGCATCGAATGCGAGATCATCGCGTGCGGGCGTAAGCCGGCCACGTATTTCCGTGACCGCGCAAACGTTGTCATGCACTTTGAGGGCAACTCCTCTGAGCCCGATTTCAATCAGGCCCGCATGATCTCCTCTCATATCTGCGATGCGTATCGTGCCGGTGAGCTTGACCGTGTCGAGCTTGTCTACCACCACGCCAAGAACCGCGTGGATCAGGAGCTTCGCGTCGAGCATCTGTTGCCGCTCGACCCCGAGATGATCGCTATGGCCCACGGTCCGCGTAAGAACGAGACCGACGCCCCTAAGCGCATCTCGTCCACGTTCGAGTTCGTGCCCTCTCCCGAGCATGTTCTCGGCAAGCTTGTGCCGTCTTATATCCTGACGGTCATCTACCAGGCCCTGATCGATTCGGCGGCTGCCGAGCAGGGTGCACGCCGCAAGGCCATGCACTCCGCGACGGAAAACGCCACCGCGATCATCTCGACCCTTACCCGCACGTATAGTCGCGTGCGCCAGGCTTCGATCACGACCGAGATTAACGAGATCGTCGGCGGAGCCTCAGCATTGGAGGAACAGTAATGGCTAATAACACCGTAAAGCTTGCGGTCGAGGAAGCCACCAAGAAGACGACTGCCGGTGATGGTCGCATCGTGCGAATCATCGGCCCTGTCGTCGACGTCAAGTTTGACGGCGCGGTGCCCCCGATCTACAACGCGCTCACGGTCGAGGCCGAGACCCCGATCGGTCATCTGAGCACGATCCTCGAGGTCGAGAGCCAGCTTCCGGGCGGCGTCGTCCGCACGGTCGCCATGTCCTCGACCGACGGCCTGCAGCGCGGCCTCATCGCCACCGATACCGGTGAGCCCATGAAGATGCCCGTTGGTCCCAAGACGCTCGGCCGCATTTGGAACGTCATGGGCAAGCCCGTCGACGGCAAGCCCATGCCCGAGGTGGAGGAGTTCTACCCCATCCACCATGCAGCGCCCCGTTTCGACGAGCTCACCACCAAGACCGAGATCTTCGAGACCGGCATCAAGGCCGTCGACCTGCTCGAGCCCTACATCCGTGGCGGCAAGACGGGCCTGTTCGGCGGCGCCGGCGTCGGCAAGACCGTTCTGATTCAGGAGCTCATCAACAACCTCGCCCAGGAGCACGGCGGCACCTCGGTGTTCACCGGCGTCGGCGAGCGTACCCGCGAGGGCACCGACCTGTTCCTCGAGATGAGCGAGTCTGGCGTTATCGACAAGACCTGCTTGGTCTATGGTCAGATGAACGAGCCGCCCGGAGCGCGTCTGCGCATCGGTCTGGCCGGCCTTACCACCGCTGAGTACTTCCGCGATCGCGGCCAGGACGTTCTGCTGTTCATCGACAACATCTTCCGCTTCTCCCAGGCAGGTTCCGAGGTTTCCGCACTGCTGGGCCGTATGCCGTCCGCCGTTGGTTACCAGCCCACGCTGGCAACCGAGATGGGCGACCTCCAGGAGCGCATTACCTCGACCAAGACGGGCTCCATTACCTCCGTCCAGGCTGTCTACGTCCCCGCAGACGACCTGACCGACCCGGCGCCTGCCACGACGTTTACGCACCTCGATGCCACCACGGTTCTTTCGCGTAGCATTTCGTCGCTCGGCCTGTTCCCGGCTATCGACCCGCTCGCGTCTTCCTCCGACGCTCTCGATCCCTCGATCGTCGGCGAGGAGCACTACCGTGTCGCCGTCAAGGTCCAGGAGCTCCTGCAGGAGTACTCCGACCTTCAGGACATCATCGCAATTCTGGGTATGGACGAGCTGTCCGAGGAGCAGCGCCTTACGGTCAACCGTGCCCGTAAGATTCAGCAGTTCCTCTCGCAGTCCTTCCACGTCGCCGAGAAGTTCACCGGCAACCCCGGTGTCTACGTCCGCGTCGAGGATACCGTCCGCTCTTTCGCCGAGATTGTCGATGGCAAGGCCGATGACCTGCCCGAGCAGGCTTTCCGCTATGCTTCCACGATTGAGGACGTGCGCGAGCGCGCCCGCAAGATGGGGGAGAAGTAGGTTATGCGTATCCGCATCGTGTGCCCCGTGAGCTGCGCCTATGAGGGCGACGCTGCGTTTGTGTCGATTCCGTCCACGGATGGCGAGTTTGGCGTTCTGCCTGCTCACTCCAGCGAGATTTGCACGATCGACCGCGGTTACGTTCGCGTTTCCGATAAGGCCATGGGCACTGTCGACCACACGTTTGCCGTGGCCGGCGGCTATGCCCAGGTTGCGGACGATGTCGTGACCGTTCTCGCCGAGCGCGCTTGCGATTTGGCGACCGTCGATGCCGACAAGCTTAAAGCTGATATTCAAGGTTTTGAAGAGAAGCTGGGTAATTTGTCGGAGGATGATGCACGCCGCGCCTACCTCTATAATGAAATCGCATGGTGTAAGCTCAAGCTTGCCCAATAGTCAAACGATTTAGCGTTCGACCATTTGCGAACACATCATGCCCGGGATGGCCCAGCCATCCCGGGCATGCTTTTCGAAAGGGTAGACCTTGGATATTATCCGCGTTGAGGGTGGCCACGCCATCGGAGGCTCCGTGCCCGTTTCGGGCGCCAAGAACTCCGCACTCAAACTCATGGCGGCAACGCTTCTGGCGCCGGGCAAGACGACGCTGCAGAACGTGCCCGATATTTCCGATGTCCACGTGATGGGCAAGGTGCTCAAGGGCATGGGCGCTACGATCGATGTTCTCGACGAGCACACGCTCGAGATTGATACCTCTCAGGTCGATTCTTGGGAGGCCCCCTACGAGCTCGTTGCCAAGATGCGTGCTTCCACAGCCGTGATGGGACCCCTGCTGGGTCGCTTCCATCGCGCCAAGATCGCCATGCCGGGCGGCTGCAACCTGGGTGCTCGCAAGATCGATATGCACATTCTTGGTCTCGAGGCCCTGGGCGTTGAGTTCGATACCGCCCACGGTTACATCAACGCTAATGCGCCCCAAGGTCTGCGCGGTACCACCGTCACGCTCGAGTTCGCCAGTGTCGGTGCGACCGAGAACCTCATTATGGCATCCGTGCGCGCGAAGGGTACCACGGTTATCGACAATGCCGCCCGCGAGCCCGAGATCGTCGATCTCGCCAACATGCTCAACGAGATGGGCGCTAAGATTGTCGGCGCCGGTACACCTGTCGTGACCATCGAGGGCGTGGAAGAGCTGCATCCCGTTACCCATCGCGTAGTGGGCGACCGCATCGAGGCCGGCACCTTTATCGTCGCCGGTGCGTTGATGGCCGACGATCGCGGTGTCGATGTCACGGGCTTTTGCCCCATTCACTTGGGCATGGTGCTCAAGAAGATGGAGCTTATGGGCATCGATTGCGAGCGTACCGACGACGGCGTCCATGTGAGCCGTGCCGAGCGTATCAAGCCGGTCGACATCCAGACGCTTCCGTTCCCCGGCTTCCCAACGGACATGCAGGCACAGATTATGGTACTCTCCGCCCTTGCCGATGGCAGTTCCGTTATTACCGAAAACATCTTCGAGAATCGCTTTATGTTTGCCTCTGAGCTGGTGCGCATGGGTGCCGACATTCGTATCGAGAGCCATCATGCCATGATTCATGGCGTCAAGGGCTTCTCGGGTGCACAGGTTACCTCGCCCGATCTGCGTGGCGGAGCGGCCCTCGTCGTAGCGGGCTTGATCGCCGACGGGACGACCGAGGTTTCGGCCATCCATCACATCAAGCGCGGCTACGAGCAGTTTGTCGAAAAGCTGCAGGCGCTCGGCGCGCATGTCGAGCATGCTACCGTCCCCGATCCCGTCATCTACTAATACAGGTTGCCTATGTTTAATAAAAAGCCCCTCGCGGATACCACCGCCCGAAGACCCTCAACTGGTGCGCAGGCCAAGATCTACAGTCGCGATAACGTGGCTCGCTATTCCGAGCGCGCTCGCCAACGTCGTCGTAGCCACACGATTCGTCACGTCGTGCTCATTGTCGTGCTTGGCGTGCTGCTTAGTGCCACTACCGCTGCCGGCCTGTGGTTTGCCACCATTATGGGCAAGCTCGGCGATTCTAATGTCATTACCGACAATCTGCGTCGGGTTCTGGTTGACACCGATGAGGCAAAGGATCCGTTCTACGTGCTGCTTCTTGGCACCGACGGCCGTCCGGGCGAGGATACGTATCGTGCCGACTCGATTATCCTGGCACGCATCGACCCCACGCAAAAGCAGGCGACGCTCATTTCCGTTCCGCGCGACACCAAGGTCGAGTACAAGGGCGAGACCATGAAGATCAACGCCTGCCACACCGTTGGCGGTGCCGAGGCCATGGTCGAGGCGGTCAACGAGCTGTGCGGTGTTCAGATTTCCCACTATGCCGAGGTCAGCTTCGACGGTATGCAGGCGCTGATTGATTCGGTTGGCGGTATCGACATTAACGCAACCGATGATGTTGACGACCCCGAGCACCTGGATATTAAGATTACCGCTGGCCAGCAGCATATGGACGGTGCCACCGCCCTTACCTATGCCCGCTGCCGCTACACCTACGCCGACGGCGATTACACGCGCATGCGCCACCAGCGTCAGGTGCTTGGTGCCCTTGCCAACCAGATTCTCAATAACTTCGATGCCACGAAGATCTTTGGCCTGGTTAATTCGCTGTCCGATATGCTCGTAACCGATATGAGCGTTCAGGATATCGTGGCTACGGTCAACGCCATGCGCGGTATGGATGTCGACGGTATCTACTCGGCCAACCTGCCCTCGTACGCCGACGACAGCACCATGATCGACGGTGTGAGCTACGTCTTTGTCTACGAGGACGAGCTCAAGGAAATGATGGAGCGCGTCGATGCCGGCAAGGATCCCAAGGGTCCCAACACCATGGGTCTTTCCGACGGTTCCAGCTCTACGATCGGCGACCTGAACAACAACACGTCTGACGATTACGCAAACGGTACCGCAACCTCATCGGTCAGCTCTGACGATTCCGATGACTCAAGCGATTCAAGCGATTCGGACTACTACGAAGAGCCCACCGGCGACGGCAACGGCTACGAAGCCAACTACTAGAGTTACGGCGTTTTACCAAACGCCGTAACGACTCGACGCTGCGCGGGCCGCATTTGGACAATCTGACGTTCAACTTCAAGGGCGCGACCAGAAGGTCAGCGCCCTTTCGCTTCACGTCACCTTGTCTCAAATGCGACCCGCTCGCTGTCGTTGCCAAAACATCGGCGTTGCCGGAACACTTGGCACTTGGGGACGTTCCTTTTGTGCCGGCAGTTTGGGACACTCCTTGCGTTAAGAGGCTGGCGTGCGTCAACCTGTTCTCATTGCAGCAAAAAAATCGCCCCGTTCTTGCTTGAGGACGGGGCGATTCGTCTTTTGGACTTATGCAGCCAGGCTTATGCAAAGCGGGCGACGAGCTCCTGGAGCACGTCGGTCATCTTGACGAGCGAACTGACCGGGACGAACTCGTTGACGCCGTGGTAGCAATAGCCGCCGGTGGAAAGGTTGGGGCAGGGCAGACCGCGGAACGACAGCTGAGCGCCGTCGGTGCCGCCACGAATCGGCAGCACTTGGGGCTCAACGCCGCAGGCAAGGTAGGCTTCCTTGGCAACATCAATAAGCTCGGGATAGTCACGAACGATCTCGGCCATATTTCGATACTGCTGCTTAATCTCGACTGTCACGCGCTCCTCACCCAGACGCTGGTTGAGCATCGAGGCGGCGGCATCAATAAGGTCGAGTTTCTGCTGGAACTTGGCGGCGTCATGGTCGCGGACGATATAGCGCGCTGTGGCGTGATCGACGGTCGCAGATACACCCTCAAGGTGATAAAAGCCCTCGTAGCCTTCCGTATACTCCGGGCGCTGCACGTAGGGGAGCAACGCGTTGAAGTCGCAGAACAGATTGCCTGCGTTGACCATACGGCCCTTAGCGTCGCCCGGGTGGATGGACTGGCCCTCAAAGCGGACGGTCGCCTCGGCGGCGTTAAAGCACTCCCACTCCAGCTCGCCGATGGGGCCGCCGTCGACCGTGTAGGCGTACTTGCAGCCAAAGGTATCGATATCCAACAGCTCGGCTCCGTGGCCGATCTCCTCGTCAGGGCAGAAACAAATGCCGAGTGCGGGATGGGGCAGAGAAGGGTCCTGAGCGATACGCGCGACAAGCGACATGATCTCGGCGACGCCTGCCTTGTCGTCTGCGCCCAGCAGCGTGGTGCCGTCGCTGCAGACCAGGTCCTCACCCGCGAGGTCGTTCAGGGCGGGAAGCTTGGCGGTACTCATGGCAACGGGCTTACCGTCAACCGTGCCGCAGACCAGGTCGCCGCCTTCGTAGTGTACGATGTGCGGCTTCACGCCGGCGCCCGGTGCAACTTCGGTGGTGTCGAGATGGGCGATCAGGCCCAGGGCGGGCTTGTCCTCAGCGCCCGCACTTGCGGGGATATGCGCGCAGACATAGGCGTGCTCGGTCACGTAGGCATCTTCCGCACCAAGCTCGCGCAGCTCTTCAGCCAGCACGTTGGCAAGGTCAAACTGAACGGCGCTCGAGGGTACCTGGTCGCAGTTTGCATCCTCGGACTGCGTGTTGATCTGGACGTAGCGCAAAAAGCGCTCGAGGACATCGGGGCTCGTGGTGGTGTTTTCCATAAAGACCGCTCCAATCTTGGTCGTCGTGTGCAACAAGAACTCTAGCACGGTATGCCACGGCATACCACGACGCTTGGATGGGGTAGAATCAGCCATTGAATGCAGAAGGGACGGAAGATCATGGATACGACAAATAGCTCGCGCGAACTACATCTGACGGTGGCGAACGAAGACTACTTGGAGTGCATGGTTCGCATTGAAAGCGAAGAGGGGGAAACCAACGGCGTGCGATCGGTCGACATCGCGCAGCGCCTTGGCGTCTCCAAGGCATCGGTCAATAAAGCGGTTTCGGCGCTTAAGGCATCCGAGCTTGTCGAGCAATCGCACTATGGCAAGGTAATCCTGACCGATCGCGGCCGCGAGGTTGGCACGGCTATCTGGTACCGTCATCGCCTCATCCGCACGTTTTTGGTTCAGGAGCTCGGTGTCGAATTTGAGCGAGCCGATTCCGAGGCCTGCATGATGGAGCATGCGCTATCCGAGGACACGATGAGCCGCTGGCTCGCCTATCTCGAAAAGCAGGGAATCAGTGTCGAGGAATAGCGGGATATATATGGATACGAGTTATTACAACCGCTTTGGTGCCGAGGAACTTACGCGCCGCTTGTCGAGCGAGACCTTGTTGGCGCAGGGCCCCATGGGCAGTGTTCTGTTGAGTGAGTACGATGCCGCTGACATTCCACCGGCGTTTTGGAATCTGGCGGAGCCGCAGACCGTTTCTCGTATCCATCGCTTGTATGTCGCCGCCGGCGCGCAGGTGCTCATTACCAACACCTTTCAGGCATCGAGCTATGCCCTCAAGCACGACCAGATTGCGCCGTCCGTGGCGGAGGTCAATCGCGGGGCTGTCGACGATGCTCGCCAGGCGCACCCGCAACTGCTGCTGGGCTCGATGGGCCCGATCGGTATTGAGTGGTTTGCCGAGGACTCTGCCGAGTATCGTGAAATCCGAGGCATTGCGCGCGAACAGGCGCACGCCTTGCTCAATGCCGGCGTTGACGGTCTGCTGATCGAGACGGTGACGTCTATCCGTAATTTGCAGCCCATGCTTGCCGGCGCCCGAGATGCCGCCGACGGCATGCCTGTTCTGGTGAGTTTTGTCGTTGACGATAAAGGCGACCTGTTGGGCGATGGCCTCAACATCGAGGCGGCCGTTTTGTACGCCGAAAAACACGGCGCAAACTCGGTTGGTGTTAATTGCTGTTCGCTTGCGGCCGCGAACGCGGCGGTGCCCAGGATGGTTGCATCGGCGACTACTCCCGTCACGGTGCGTCCCAACGTAGGCGATCCGGTCCAGACTCAGGATGGCCCCGTATGGCACGAGAACCCCGAAGCTTTCGCGCGCGCATGCATCGAATGGAGACATGCCGGTGCCGCAATGGTGGGCAGTTGCTGTGGAACCACGGCAATCACTACGGCCGCGATGGCCGAGGCGCTCGATATATAAAGGGCAAAACCGCTCCATACGGGGCGGTTTTTTTATTGCTTGCATGTCCTCGGCAGCATTTGCCCAAATGGTGAATGCTGGTGCCGGCAGGTTGCCGAGTGCATGTTGCGGGTATACCCCATGCGTACCATGATCCAAACACTGTGAGGTGTCTGCGCGTGTGCGCGATAATTCATTTTGGAACTGACGGTTGGCGCGCTCGCGTCGATGAGGACTTCACTGCCGATAACGTTGCTCGTATCGCCGATGCCGTCGGCGAGTTGTGGCAAAAGACCAATCCGGGCAAAACGGTATATATAGGGTTCGACACCCGGCCCCTGGCGAGCGAGTTCGCTGAACTTGCGGCGGGCGTGCTAGCAGCGCACGGGCTGGACGCCGTGCTCGCTTCGCGACCTGTTCCGACCCCTGCCCTTACGTGGGCGGCGGCTTATGACGGTGAGGCGTGCGGCGCGCTCATGGTGACGGGGTCCCATCATCCGCAGGGTTATCTGTGCCTCAAGATTCGCATGGGTGACGGCTCGACCGCCAACCAGGATGTCATCGAAGAGCTCGAAGAGACTATGGCTCCCGAGCCAATGGGGATCGAGGGGCAATATCGCACCGCGGATATCATTCCTGACTATATGCAGGCGGTGGCATCATTTGTCGATGCCGAAGCCATCCGCGCCGCGCACCTGCGCGTGGTTGTCGATCCCATGGGCGGCGCAGCCCAGGGCTATCTAGCCGACTTGCTGCGCGAGCTTGGCGTTGAGGTGCACGAGATTCACGCCGGGCAGGCGTCTGACCAAGAAGATATCTGCCCCGACCCCGTTGAGCCTTGGGTGGACGCTTGCGAGCGCACGGTTATCGATGACGAAGCTTGCGCTGGCCTGGTGACCGACGGCGACGCCGACCGTATCGGTGCGGTTGACGAGCGCGGCAGATATATACATCCGCATCAGATCATGGCGCTCGTTTTGGGCGACTTGGTTCAATTTCGTAATTTGGAGGGGCGCGTCGTCGTCAATCTTTCGTGCTCGACGCTCGTGCGTCGCATTGCCGAGGCGCTTGGCTGCCGCGTGACCGTCAAACCAGTCGGTTTCAAATATATAGCGGCAGAGATGAAGAAGGGCGGCGTCCTCATAGGCGGCGAAGAAGCCGGTGGTATCGGCATCGCCGCGCATATACCCGAGCGCGATGGAATCCTCGCCTGTCTGATTCTGTGTGAGCTTATGGCAAAGACGGGCGCGCCTTTGGGCGTTCTGGTCGACCAACTCGAGGACAGTTTTGGTAAGACGAGTTACGGTCGACGTGATTTGCGCCTTGAGGCCGAAGATGCCGAAACGTTACGAACCCTGCTGCCGGGCATAAACCCCAAGTCGATTTGTGGCAAGGTGCCGCAAAACGTTAGTCATATGGATGGCTTGCGTTTGTCATTCGAGGATGACACGTGGCTGCTGGTCCGTCCTAGCGGGACCGAACCAGTGGTGCGCGTCTACGCCGAGGGGTTCTCGGTGGAAGAACGTGATGAGTTGCTCGATGCTGGCTGTGCTTTAGCTAGGGGGACGTATCCGCTTTAACCATGAGACTGCCTTATATAAAGAGATGCTCGGCGAGCGGTAGGTAACGGCTGGCAAACGTTAGTCGGATCCCAAGATGTGTAGGAAATGTGTACGCCCAGATTCCCGCCCCCGGGGCCCCTCCGGTCTGGCAATATATCTCCTTGCCGCGCGGCCCGGTGGAACCG